>CAWCBX010000056.1:0-15104 GCA_963793595.1 uncultured Gammaproteobacteria bacterium
CGGATTGTAATGGCTATCATGCGGCTCCTGCAAGCGCATCATCCAGTATCTCGAACCGATCTCCAGAAATCTCGAATCTTCGTTTCAAACCCTTCAATAGTGAGGGCGTAAGGCGCAGTTTCAAGTGAATGTCGCCATTATTTTCAAACTTTTCGCTTTCGATAGCACCTGATTCGAACAGAAACGCCCGGATCTGACCTTCATTGCTCTGCAAAACCAGGTTGTACGGGGCGCTTTTTTCGCAAAATCGATTGCGCAAGACTTCGACCAGGCCATCGAAACCGGACCGGGTTATGGCAGATAGCCAAACTCGCCAGGCATGGTTCTGATCGTCCAGATCGATGCGTGGTTCAAAACCGACGACATCAATCTTGTTGTAGAGCAACAGCTGGGGCACTTCGCCTGCACCAACTTCGTGCAACACCTTGTTAACCGCCTCGATTTTTTCCTGGCGGTTTTCATCAGCGCAATCGACCACGTGCAAGATCAGATTCGCTTCCCTGGTTTCCACCAGGGTGGCACGAAACGCCGCCACCAGGTCATGCGGCAAATGTCGGATAAATCCTACCGTATCGGCAAGAATCACGGTCTGTTGTTCCGATAGCTGCAGCTTCCTGAGGGTCGGGTCGAGTGTTGCAAACAGCTGATCCGCGGCATAAACCGAGGCATCGGTGAGTGCATTGAACAGGGTTGATTTGCCGGCATTGGTATAACCCACCAGCGAAACAGTGGGCACTTCGGCCCTGGTTCGGGCCTGTCGACTTTGCTCGCGCTGGCGTGCCACCTTGCTCAGACGACCATTTAAATACTTGATGCGTTTAGCCAGCAGGCGTCGATCGGTTTCGAGCTGGGTTTCTCCGGGTCCACGCAGTCCGATACCACCCTTCTGCCGTTCCAGATGGGTCCAGCCACGTACCAGCCGGGTCGAAAGGTGCTTGAGTTGCGCCAGTTCGACCTGCAGCTTGCCCTCAAACGATTGCGCACGCTGGGCGAAGATATCCAGAATGAGCCCGGTTCGATCGAGTACCCTGCACTGCAGAGCTGTTTCCAGGTTTCTTTCCTGGGATGGCGACAAGGCGTGATTAAACAGCACCACATCGATCTGTAGTGACTCGACCTGGGCTGCAATTTCCTCGAGTTTACCCTTGCCGACAAAGGTTTTCGCCGTCGCCTGTTGGCGAGTGCCGATGATCAGGTCGACATTGTCGACATCTGCCGAATTCACCAGCTCAACGAATTCGGCCAGATCATCCTGATCTGGCTGATGTGGAAAATTTATGTGGACCAGAAGTGCTCGTTCGCCCCCCCGCGGTCGCTCAAATTCGAACAACAAGACCTCCGGCGCGGGTCATCTAGCGGTTACCTTCTCCTTCTGCTTCTGCTTCTTCCCGATGGGGATGATCGACGTGAACATTACGCGCAGGAACAATGGTAGATATCGCATGCTTGTAAACCATCTGGCTGACGTTATTTTTCAACAGCACAACAAACTGGTCGAATGATTCTATCTGACCCTGGAGCTTGATTCCATTTACCAGGAAGATCGACACGGGAACATGCTCTTTTCGTAAAGCGTTCAGATAGGGTTCTTGTAGCATTTGCCCTTTAGACATAGTCGGTACTCCTTAAAGTTATTATTGTAAATCCACCAATACGAAGGATATTAAACCGTCGGCAGAGTCTATGATTCCGTTCCCTTGAAACCATTCCAGTCAAAGCCGCTTAAAAGCGGCTTTGACTACATCAAATATAGCATCTTTACTGTAATTCAAGCAATCGAAGGCATTTTCCTGCGGTTGTTTTCGTAACCAGGTGATCTGGCGCTTGGCAAGCTGGCGCGTCGCTGCGACCCCTTTGTCGATCATCTCCTGACGCGATAAATCCCCATCGAGGAACTGCCATAGCTGGCGATAACCAACACAGCGCATAGAGGGCAACGACAGGTCGAGGTCCCCACGAGCCTTGAGATTTAGCACTTCTTCGACAAATCCACGATCGAGCATGCTCAGAAATCGTGACTCGATACGCTGATGCAGCCTGGCTCGATCATTTGCCGCGAGAATAATCTTTTCAATCTGGCCGCTGTAACCATTCGATTTTTGTTGATGCAATCGAGAAAGCGGTTCACCGGCAATCTGATAGACCTCCAGGGCACGCTGAATGCGCTGTGAATCGGTCGGTTTGATGCGCTTCGCACTTAGCGGGTCAACCTCGGCCAATTTGTCATGCATCGCCTGCCAGCCTTTTTCCTGCGCCTCCAGGTCGAGACGTTGGCGCAATGCCTCGTTTGCTTCCGGTAAACGATTGAGGCCATGCTCAAATGCATGGAAATACATCATCGTGCCACCCACCAGCAACGGAATTCGACCACGCTCAACGATTTCATCTACCAGTCGTCGACTTTGCTGCACGAAATCCCAGACGGAAAAAGCTTCGACAGGATCGATGATATCGATCAGATGGTGCGGCACCGACTGCAGGATTTCAGGCTCGGGCTTGGCGGTACCGATATTCATCCCACGATAAATCAGGGCCGAATCGACACTGATGATTTCAACGTCGAAACGCCGACTGATTTCCAGTGCAAGCTCGGTTTTGCCGGTTGCCGTGGCCCCCATTAGCAAAATAACTTTCGCTGCGGGCATGTTACTGACCGCGCAAGAAAAACTTATCTAGTTGATCCAGACTCAACTGTTTCCAGGTTGGCCTGCCGTGATTACACTGTCCACTGCGCTCGGTATGTTCGATATCGCGCAGTAAAGCGTTCATTTCATCTAGTGAAAGCAGGCGATTAGCGCGCACCGACGCGTGGCAGGCCATGGTCGAGAGCATTTCGTTCTGAAACTCCTGGATGCGTTGTGAACTGCCGTGTTCGACCAGGTCGGCCAGCACATCACGCAATAGTTGCTCGCTGTCAGCATTTTTAAGCAATGCCGGGATTGCGCGCAGGCGAATCTGTTCCGGTCCCAGACGTTCGACCTTAAAACCAAGATGACTGAAAAACTCGGCGTTCTCCTCGACCAGGTCGGCTTCAGCCTGGCTTACATTAAATGCAATCGGCACCAGCAGGGGTTGCGCGATGACGTCTTCCCGCTCGGCATTTTGCTTCATGCGTTCGTATACGATACGTTCATGTGCCGCATGCATATCGACAATGATCAGTCCCCCGCTATTCTCGGCGAGAATATATATTCCTTTTAACTGCGCCAGCGCAAACCCCAGCGGCGGAATCTCCTGCTGCGCTTCCCTAATCTGGTCAGGCTGGGAGTCTGGCTGCAACAATGCTGCATAGGATTGCATCTGTTCGCGCAGGTTAGACGAGCGATCGCCTCGATATTGCTGATTGAAGATCAGCGCTGACTGGCCTGGTTGTGCTGTCGTAATCTCATCGGCGAGCGCGAATCCTGGCGAATCAATTTGCTGCGCCGGTTGCACTTTACCAAGCGCCTGGTGCAGGCTGCGAAACAGGAAATCGTGCACCATGCGCGAATTACGAAAACGCACTTCATGTTTTTGCGGGTGAACATTAACGTCGAGTTCTCGCGCATCCATGCTCAGCGACAGGACATATGCCGGATGCCGACCATGAAACAGCACATCCTGGTAAGCCTGGCGCACCGCATGATTGATGAGCTTGTCCCTGACCATGCGCTGGTTGACAAAAAAATACTGCATGTCGGCCTGGCTGCGATTGAACGTCGGTAATGCCACCCAGCCCTGCAGGCGCAGGTGGTCGCTGCTGATATCAATTTCGACCAGGCTTTCAGCAAATGATTTGCCACACAGGGCCGCGAGCCGGCGACGTTGGTCAGCGGGATTTTGCACCGAGGCCAGTTGATACACGACTTTTTGATTATGAATAAGTTTGAAAGCTACCGCGGGGTGGCTCAGCGCCATATTTTTGAACAGTGTTTCTATATGCTTGTATTCGGTTTGCTCGGTGCGCAAAAACTTTTTCCGCGCCGGCACATTGTAAAATAGTTCCAGCACTTCGACCTGGGTTCCCTGTGGCAGGGCATCCGGCACCGGATCGGCAGATTCGCGTGCCTGCAATTTCCAGGCGCGATCGGCCTGCTCTGCGCGTGATATCAGGGTCAAACGCGATACCGATGCAATACTGGGCAGGGCTTCACCACGAAACCCGAGCGATGCGATGTTTTCCAGATCTGTCAGGCTGTTAATCTTGCTCGTGGCATGGCGGGACAGTGCACTCACCAACTGATCACGATCGATACCACAACCATCATCGTTGACCCGAATCAGCCTGGTACCACCCGCATCGACCTCGATGGTAACTGCCCCGGCACCCGCGTCGAGACTGTTTTCGACCAGCTCTTTTACCACCGAAGCAGGTCGTTCGACTACCTCTCCAGCCGCGATCTGGTTGATCAGGTGTGAGGGTAAGGTATGAATCTGTGGCAATGCGATGCTCAGGCCACCAGGCGTGATTCCAGCTTCTCCTGGTCACGCGTAAACAGGCGAATTCCCTCGGCCAATTTCTCCGTAGCCATCGCGTCTTCGTTCATCATCCAGCGAAAGGATTTTTCGTCCAGGCTGAGCTTTTCAGCAACATCGCCGGTCCGCTCGGGCAGCAGCTTGCGTTCAAGCAGCGCTTTGTCTGCGGACAATTGCTGCATCAATTGCGGGCTGATAGTTAGACGATCGCAACCGGCCAATTGCTCGATTTCACCGGTATTGCGAAAACTCGCACCCATGACCACTGTTTTATAGTCATGCTGCTTGTAGTAATTGTAGATCTGCGTGACCGATTGCACACCCGGATCCTGTTCGGCGGCAATTGCAGTCTGTCCCGATGCAGCCAGGTGCCAGTCCAGGATTCGGCCCACGAAAGGCGAAATCAGATAGACGCCGTTCTCGGCGCAGGCCACCGCCTGGGTAAAACTGAACAACAGGGTAAGGTTACAATTTATACCATCCCCTTCGAGCTCGCGCGCCGCCTGTATACCTTCCCAGGTCGAGGCAATCTTGATCAATACCCGATTACGGTTACTGCCACGGCTTTCGTAGAGGTCGATGATGCGCCGAGCGCGCGCAATTGTCGCGTCACGATCAAAGGAAAGGCGTGCATCGACTTCGGTTGAAACTCGTCCGGGTACAGTTTTCTGGATCTCGAGGCCAATGCTGACTGCCAGGTAATCACCGGCGGCGGCGGCGCGTGAAGTCGGACAGCCACCCTGCTCCCGACCCCAGCGTTGCGCTTCGTCGAGCAGTGGTTGATAGCGCGGTAAATCCGCCGCTTTCAGCAACAGTGACGGATTGGTGGTAGCATCCTGCGGTTGATATTGCACAATTGCGTCCAGATCGCCAGTATCGGCTACCACCTGGGTCATGGATTTCAGTTGATCGAGTTTGTTCATTAATCGCTGCTTCAGTACTATTGCTGTGGTAACAGATTGGAAGCAGAGAATACCAGAAAATCCACTTTCCGGATTAGCATAATTCACGATGAATGAAATCACCCCCATTATCCTGGTGCTGGTTAGCATTTACCTGCTATTTGCCGCATTTTTATACGTTTACCAGCGTAAACTGATTTACTATCCAATGCCGGTGGACCCCGAATTTGAGGCGGATGAAGTCAGCATCGACAACGGGGGAACCCTGTTACATGGCTGGGTGCTGAATCCCGGCAAACCCAGGGCGGTGATCTACTTTGGTGGTAATTCCGAACTGGTGACCCATCGGGCGGAGTATTTCGAAAATGTGTTCAGCGACTATAGTGTCTACCTGATCAATTACCGCGGTTACGGCAAAAGCCAGGGCAGTCCCAGTGAAAGCGGACTGTTTTCCGACGCACTCGCAATTCACGATGAACTGATCAAACGACACGACTCAATCACCGCCTATGGACGCAGCCTGGGCAGTGGTGTCGCCGTTTACCTGGCCGCTATGCGGCCGCTGGAGAAACTGATATTGCTAACGCCTTATGATAGCGTCGCAGCAGTTGCACAGGGTATTTATCCGCTATTTCCAACTCGCTATTTGATCAGGGATCGCTTTGACTCTGCGTCACGCGCGGGTAGCATCGATGTACCCGTATTGATTGCCAGCGCAGAAAACGATCGCGAGATTCGATTGACGCATACCCTGGCGCTGAAACAGAAATTCAACCCTGCTCTGGTGATGTATCAAATGATTGCTGGGGCTGCACACAATGACATCATCGACTTCCCCGAATATCGTGAATTAGTGCAGAATTTTTTACTGCAACAGAAGCCTAAGCCTGACGGTTCTTGAGATGGTTGCGGATTCCGGAAAATACCGCTTTGGCAAGCTTCTGCTGATGCTTGGGATTGCGCAGTTTCTTTTCTTCGGACGGATTTGACAGGAACGCGGTTTCGATCAGTATCGATGGCATATCGGGTGCTTTCAAAACGGCAAATCCCGCCTGTTGTACCTTCCGATGGTTGAGCCTGGAAACCTTGCCGATGTGCGATAACACGTCTGAACCCAGCTCGAGGCTATCCTGGATCGTCGCAGTTTGCGAAAGATCGAGCAAAACCGATGCGATGAGATCGTCTTTGTCATCGAGGCTGATACCGCCGATAAGGTCGGAAGAGTTTTCTTTCTTGGCAATCCAGCGTGCGGCTTCAGAGCTCGCACCGCTTAACGACAGGGCATAAACCGAGGCACCTTTTACGTTTGCCTTATGGAATGAATCTGCATGCAACGAGATGAATATATCAGCCTCAGCTTCACGCGCCTTTTTAACCCGATTACGCAAGGTTACATATCGATCGCCTTCGCGTGTCAGAATCGCCCGGTATCCCGGCGTGCGATTAATTAGCGTCTTCATTTTCTTCGCCACGGAAAGTGCCACGTCTTTTTCCCGGGTACCTTTTTTACCTATGGCACCCGGATCGCGACCGCCATGTCCCGGATCGAGTGCAATGACGAACTGTTGCTTGACCTTTTTGCGTTCCTGCTGACTGGTCTTGATCGGTGTGGGGCTCAGATTGGTGGCATGCAGATCGACCACCAGGCGATGCCCGTATTTACCATCGGGCTCCAACTCAAAACTACGCGGACGAACTTTACCCTGCAGGTCGAGAACCACACGTAAACGATCGTTACCCTTGCTTGCCGAACGCAGACCACTCATCAGGCTGGTGGTAACATTGTCGATCTCGATGGCTTCGCTTTTGCGCGTGTTGGTTAAGTCGATGACGATGCGATGTGGGTCGGCGAGGGTAAACAAACGGTGCTTGAAACCCGCGCTAAGATCAAATACAACCCGCGTATGATCGTCTGCAGATTGAGAAATGCGGATACCTGTAAGGGTAGTTTTGGGCTTGGCGAGAGCAGGTTTAGCGCCAGCCAGCAGCGCGAGCGATAACCCGTAACGGGAAAATTGCTTTAAGAAAAATCGCCTTGTTGTAGAGAATGAATCCATGCTACCCGGTTAGTTATGCTTAGCCTGGGGCATATTTATAGTAAAATCGACGCAATAAATCAACTTTTTTCGTTATTTATTAACTAGATAGTGGCACTATTTAAAAAATAATTGAAGATTCGAGCTCAAATCGCCTGATTTACCCGGGATACCAGTTGCTGGCCCCAGTTTGTTCCAGCCGATAGCTCAACGCGGCGGCCTTGCGCAACATACTCCAGTTTGATTTCCAGATCGATCGCCTGCAGATAGCCGCCGGCGCGCTGCGGCCACTCGATCAGGCACAGGGTTTGCTGATTGAGATAGTCTCGATAGCCCAGGTATTCGAGCTCCTCCGGATCGGCGAGCCGGTACAAATCGAAATGCGCCACGGCAAATCTGGCCAGCGGATAGTACTCGACCAGGGTGTAGGTAGGGCTGCGCACTCCGCCAACGACGCCTTCCGCCTCAAGCGCGCCCCTTACCAGGGTTGTCTTGCCGGTGCCCAGTTCGCCACTCAGGGTGATAACACCGCCATGTTCGCAGGCAGCGATCAAGCTGGCGCCGAGCTCACGCATTTCATTTTCATCGTGAACGATCAAGATCGGGCTAGTCCGCATCCCGCAATCGTTTTACCACGGCCGGGATTTGTTTGATGATGTCGCTCGCGATTAACCCGGTTTGATCCCGCTCAGTGCAACAATACTCGGCGCACAGGCCATGGATGAACACCCCTGTTTTTGCGGCTTCGAAGGGCGTCAATCCCTGCCCTAGCATGGCGGCGATGATACCACTGAGCACGTCTCCCATCCCGGCACTCGCCATGCCCGGGTTACCGGCTAAATTTAGCGCAGGGATAGTTCCCTGCTGCCCGATCAGGCTACCCGAGCCTTTCAGCACACAGGTCGCGGCAAAAGTCTCGACCAGGCGATTGCAGGCCTTGAGTCGATCTGCCTGAATTTCGGCAGCAGCGCATGATAGCAACGTCGCCGCCTCACCCGGATGCGGTGTGATCACCAGTTGTTTCGATTTCAATGAATGCAGAAATTCGATTTTGAGGGCGCTGGCATCGACAACCATTGGTAAATCGACCTGGTGCAAGGACTGCAGGCATCGTGCCGCAGCGGCGCTATCACCCAGACCCGGACCAATAACGACGACACTCGCCTGCGATAACCTGGACTCGAGCGCATCCCAGCCAAGCACCATGATTTCCGGAAAACTGGCCAGGTTGCCGCGGCACTCGGGATGCACCAGCGCGGTAACCAGCCCGGCACCACTGCGCAGCGCGGCCTGCGCTGCCAGCGCAACAGCACCGCTCATCCCCTGGTCGCCACCGATAATGAGCAAATTACCGTAATGGTTCTTATGCGAGTTCAGTCTGCGCGGTGGCGGTAGCTGACAGGAATCGATAACTTTCAACGCGGCCGGGATAGCTTGACGCCGGCTGGTAGTGACCCCGAGATCTTCGTAAACCAGCTCGCCGCAATAATCCGGACCGTCGGCAAGATACTGGCCGGTCTTGGCGCCGATGAAGGTTACCGTTAGTTGCGCCTCGACCGCGACCGGCTGAGGATTACCGGTTGCCCCGTTAAGGCCCGAGGGAATATCGATCGCTACCCGCGGTACATCGCATTCGTTGATCGAGGCAATCAATTCCTGCCAATGATCATTCAGTTCACGCTGCAAGCCGATACCGAGCAAACCATCGACAATGACATCGCCGTTTAATGCCTGGCCCTGCCAGTCTTCGTACTCGCCCCCGGCCTGCTCCCATAATTCTCTGAAATGTCTGGATGTATCCGACTGGCGCGATAAATCACCCTGGATCAGCAGTTGTACTTCGACGCCCTGCCGGCGCGCACTCAGTGCCACTACGAAAGCATCTCCACCATTATTGCCGGCGCCGGCAAACACGGTAATTGTTGATACCTCGGGCCAGCGCGTTACCAGTGACCGCCAGACGCTTTGACCGGCACGCTGCATGAGTTCGATTTCGGCCAGCCCATCCTGCTCGACAGCGGCCTTGTCGAGTTGATAAACCATTTCCGGGAGATAGAGCAACATGCTGAATTTATACCCTAGCAATCGTTGCAAAGCTACCGTCATCGCCGATTTTATTGCGTCGCTAAATCGACGTCATGCAGCGGTTCTCCAACAAAGCATAGATTCAGTCCTGATATACTCGCGCTTATAAAAAATACGGACCCGGCTTATGTCTATCCCGACCACCAGTTTTCATGCGAAATCAGACCAGGAATTACGTTCGCGGGTCAAACTGCTGGGTAAGCTGGTCGGTAACGTATTGCTAAAGCATGAATCTGCGGAAGTTTTTCATGCGGTCGAATCGCTACGCACCGGCTTTATCCAGTTACGCAAGCGCGACAGCGAATCGCGGCGCAAGGCATTGATGCAACTTATTACCGGACTCAGCCCACAGGTTACCAGCCAGGTGGTAAGAGCATTCACGATGTACTTCAACCTGGTGAACATTGCCGAAGAGGACTACCTGCACCGCCTGCGCCGGGTATCCGTACAGCAACACGGACACGCCGCCTGGGTGGGTTCGTTTTTTCATACGTTACAGGAATTCAAGGCCCAGGGCACCAGGCCCGATGAACTGCAAACCCTGTTCGACAATCTTCTCTACAAGCCGGTGTTTACGGCTCATCCGACCGAGTCCCGGCGACGCACGGTAATGCATCACCAGCGCGAGGTTTTTAAGATCATCGATCAACTTACCGACCCTCGCCTGAGCCAGTTTGATCGCGACGACCTGGTCGACAGGCTACAGCTGCAGATCGAAACCCTGTGGCTGACCAATGAAGTTCGCGGCAGCAAACCGAGTGTTGCCGACGAAATCAAGATGGGTTTGCACTATTTTCAGCACAGCCTGTATGAAGCGGTCAAAATCGACTATCGGCACCTCGAGCGCGCCGTGATTAATACTTATGGTGAAGACGATTACGGCAATCCGGTGGTCAGCATTCCAGGCTTCATCGAATTCGGCTCATGGATAGGCGGCGACCGCGATGGCAACCCCTTTGTTACCCCTGAGGTCACGCGCATGGCCTTGCGCATGCAGGCCGAAGAAATTCTCAGCGAGCACGTGCGCCTGATTTACAAACTGACCCAGGTATTAACCATGTCCACCCGGTGGTTCACCCCGGGCGCCGAGTTCCTCGACAGATTGAGGCTGGACGAAGCCATGGGAATCAAATCCTTCGACCAGCGCCGGGATCAGTTCGAAGACGAAATCTACCGGCGTAAGCTATATCACATGCACTATCGACTGAAGAAAAATCTGGCGATGATTCGCAACCAGATGCGTGACCTGGAAACACCGCATAGCGGTCACGCTTACCCCGATGTAGAGGATTATCTCAAAGACCTCTACTCGATACGTGATTCACTGATTAGCCATGGCGACTATGCCGCAGCCAATGGCGATCTGAAAGATGTTATTCGTATCGCTGAAACCTTTGGCTTTCACCTGGTATCCCTCGATCTGCGCCAGGAGTCGTCAACACATACCCGCGCGGTCAGCGAAATATTGCGCCTGTCGGGCAGCGTCGATTATGCACAGCTCGACGAAAGCCAGCGCCTGCAGTTTCTTGCCGAACAAATCAAGTCTGATCAGAAGCCGGTATTCGACCTGGCTCGGCTCGACGACAAAAATCGTCAGACGCTGGAAGTATTTGCAACAATCCGCGAGATGCGCATCCAGATCAGTCAGCGATGCATCGGCAATTACGTCATTTCGATGACGCATAACGCCAGTCATATCATGGAGGTAATGTATCTCGGATATGTTGCCGGGCTGGCTGGCTGGCAGGACGGCAAGTATTTTTGCAGCCTCGAAATCACACCGTTGTTCGAAACTATCGATGACCTCAATCACATCGATAGCGTGCTGGACGCGTTGTTGCAAAACGATGTTTACAAGCAGTTACTGACGCAAAGTGGAGGCATGCAGGAAGTCATGCTGGGATATTCCGATTCCTGCAAGGATGGCGGCATAATGTCGGCTGCCTGGGGGCTTTACCAGGCGCAGCAAAAGGTGATTCAGATAACCGCTCGCCATGCTACCAGCTGTCGTATATTTCATGGCCGTGGCGGCACCATCACAAGGGGTGGCGGGCCTACTCATGAAGCGATAATGGCGCAACCGCCGCGCACCGTACTAGGACAAATCAAGTTCACTGAACAGGGCGAAGTACTGTCGCATAAGTACGGTAACGCGGAAACCGCAAACTACGAATTGGCGATGGGCATCACCGGGCTGATGAAAGCCAGCATGGGATCATTACGCCAGGACGAGGCCAACTACGATGAGTTCCACCCCGTCATGCAGCAACTGGCTGATTCTTCGGAACAGTTTTATCGCCAGCTGACCGACCATACCGACGGTTTCTTCGAGTATTTTTACACGACTACTCCAGTCAGTGAAATTGGCTTGATGAATATAGGTTCGCGACCCTCGCATCGTCGTAGCGGTGATTTATCAAAATCATCCGTACGTGCGATTCCATGGGTTTTCGGCTGGAGCATGTCACGCACCACCATGCCGGCCTGGTACGGAGTCGGTTATGCAATCCATCAATGGCTGGACAGCAACCCCGATGGCTTGAAACAATTACACAAGATGAATCGACACTGGCCCTTCTTCGCCGCGATGATCAGCAATTTACAGATGTCACTGTATAAATCAGATATGCGTATCGCCCTCGATTACAGCCGGCTGTGCACCGACCGCAAGCTGGCAGATACGATTTACCATATGCTGCAACAGGAAAATCAGCGCAGCATAGACGGGGTACTCGAGGTCGCCGATATAAAAGCGTTGCTGGCTAACGAACCCGTACTGACACTGTCATTGTCCCGACGCGACCCATACCTCGACCCACTCGCCTATCTGCAGATCGACCTGCTGCACAAGTACCGTGACGAAACCCGGTCGGCAAGCGACCGCAAGCAATGGGAGTCGGCCCTGTTGAGTTCGATAAATGGTATCGCCGCTGGTTTACGCAACACCGGATAGCCCAATTTACTCGTACCTGAATACCTCATGCAAAACGCGGAGTGAAGTAAAATGAAACTAATAAGCTATCGGCTCAAAGATGAAAAAATTCATCTCGGCGCTGTAATCGAAGATAAGATCGTTAATTTGCATCAACTCAGCGCTGGTGAATTGCCGGACAGCATGCTCGGGTTGCTGCAAGCCGGTGATAGCGCAATGCAGGTCGCGAAAGATCTGCTTGACCAGGCCCGGGGCGACATCCCGCTCGATGCGGTGAAACTACTATCTCCAATACCCAATCCGAGCAAGGTAGTCGCAATCGGTCTGAATTACATGGATCATATTCGCGAAGCCGACATCGGGGTTCCCGAGCTGGCCACCATGTTCTGCAAGTATCCCTCGGCGATCATCGGCTCCGGAGACGAAATACGCTGGTCGACAGGACTCACGCAACAGGTCGACTACGAAGCGGAACTCGCGGTAGTGATCGGTAAAACGGCAAAAAACGTGAGCGAGGCCGATGCTTACGATTACATCGCCGGTTATATGAACTGCAATGACGTCAGTGCCCGTGATCTGCAATTCAAGCCTGGTGATCAATGGTTGCGCGGCAAATGTCTCGACAGTTTTTGCCCGCTGGGACCTTACCTCGTAACCCGTGATGAAATCGATGACCCACACCAGCTATCGATAAAATGCGAAATCAATGGCCAGACGATGCAGGAATCAAACACAGACGAGATGATTTACCGGATCCCCTACCTGATCAATTATTTAAGCCAGGCTTTCACCCTGTTGCCAGGTGACGTGATTGCCACCGGTACCCCTCATGGAGTGGGCGCATTTCGTAATCCACCGATCTGGCTAGAACACGATGATGTCGTCGCCGTAACCATAGAAGGCCTTGGCGTGCTGAGTAATCGCTGTGCGGTAACCACTTAGTTATCATCGATGCCTGGATAGTTATTTAGAATCAGGGCTTCGATTCTGTTAGCCAAATTTAAATAGTAATCGAAAACAATAATCGCATAATGTCGTAAACCATAATCATAAATTGAGGAGTCGCTGTGAAAATTCATGACAATATTCTGGGTACGATTGGCAATACCCCGGTCGTAAGAATCAATAAACTGGCACCGCCACATATCAACCTGTTCGTGAAAATCGAGTCCTTTAACCCGATGAGTTCGGTGAAAGACCGGCTTGCACTTGGCATTATCGAAGACGCCGAAAAATCGGGCGATCTGAAACCAGGGCAAACTGTAATCGAAGCAACCAGTGGCAATACCGGGATCGGCCTGGCCATGGTATGCGCGCAAAAAGGACACCCGCTGGTGGTTACCATGGCTGAAAGTTTCAGTGTCGAGCGACGCAAGCTGATGCGTTTCCTGGGCGCCAAAGTGGTGTTGACACCTGCGCCGCTGAAAGGCAGCGGCATGGTGCAAAAAGCGCGTGAACTCGCCGAGCAGCATGGCTGGTTTCAAACTCGCCAGTTTGAAAACGAATCCAATGCCAACATGCACTCCAGAACCACGGCACCCGAAATTCTCGAAGCCTTCGATGGCATGCAACTGGACTACTGGGTAACCGGTTATGGAACCGGTGGGACACTGAAAGGCGTTGCCAGGGTGCTCAAGGAAAAAAGCCCGGCTACCAGGGTCATCGTTTGCGAGCCCGAGTTAGCGGGCCTGTTAACCGGTGGCATCGAGCAGAAACGCAATGCCGACGGATCACCCGCCGAGAGTCATCCGAGTTTCAGTCCTCACCCGATGCAGGGCTGGACTCCCGACTTTATTCCTAAGCTTACCGGTGACGCGGTGGATGCTGAGTACGCTGACCAGGTGTTAACGGTCGCCAATCCGAGCGCGATGGAGTGCTCGCGCAATCTCGCACAACAGGAAGGTATTTTTGTCGGTATCAGCGCCGGGGGCACTTTCGCAGCGGCCCTGGAAGTGGCCGAGACTGCGCCCGAAGGGGCGAACATATTGTGCATGTTACCGGATACCGGTGAGCGCTACCTGACGACACCCTTGTTTGAGGGTATCGAGGCCGAGATGTCCGCGGCGGAACAGGAATTATCCACATCGACGCCGAGCTGCCAGTTCGAAACGGCTTAAACGCGAAAGCTTAGCCGTTAGAAAATACGGTTTCCATGCCACGCACGGGCGTGCCTGGCACCAACTGCGACAACAATAGCGAAGCAAACGCGATAATTGCACCGATGATAAATACCAGTGGCGGCGAAACCACCCACAGCAGGCCCAGTGCAAACGGCAACACGACCGCGGCGATGTGATTGATCGAGAATGAAACCCCGGCGGTGGCGGCCATATCGGCGGGATCGGCGATTTTCTTGAGGTAACTCTTTAGCGCGATTGCCATCGCGAAAAAGACGTGGTCGACGATGTAAAGCGACGCTGCAAACCACGCGCTCTCGGCAAATGCATACGCGGTAAATATGACTACCAGGCCGGCATATTCGAGTGTCAGCGTGCGTTTCTCGCCCCAGTAACTCACCAGGCGACCGATGCGCGGCGCCAGGTAAATCGTCAACACTCCGTTGACCAGGAACAGTAACGTCATCTGTGAGACAGTGAAACCGAATTTTTCCACCATCAGGAAACCGGCGAAAACGACGAAAATCTGCCGCCGCGCACCGGATAGAAAAGTCAATAGATAGTAAAGCCAGTAGCG
>CAWCBX010000057.1:0-10193 GCA_963793595.1 uncultured Gammaproteobacteria bacterium
GGAGAATACATAGATCGAGCCACCCAGGCATTCAGGAGCCATCAAGGTGGCACTGACTTCACCCACGATGGCACCGTAAACATCCTCCACCATCCGCAACGTCGGTTTTAGCTTATAGCTAGGCGGCACGGTGCTGTGGACTTCGACAATGGATTTACGTACGTCGAAATCGATGTAAACGCTCGCTTCGCCATCTTCCGGCACTACAAACCCCCGATTGAGTTTGAGACCGGTCTGGCTGCCGCTCGACACGGTCAGGGGAAAAGCACCCGTCGAAAGGACGATCTCACCCGCCTCATCTGCCAATACCAGGCGAACCCAGTTCACCTTCCCAGCCGGAATTTCAACACCATCCAGCAGTAAGGCACTGACACCAGCAGTTTGCTTCAACAGGTCGATGCTCTCGACGTGTGTATCGGTGTCGGTGTCGGCACACTTGGTATTCTGAACTACGGCGGATTCTTTCGGGATCGGCCGGGTTCTCGCAGAAATAGAACCTCACGGCAGGTCCGTCGGCAGGCTTGACCTCGGCTCCGAGAAAATTAACGGTCACAGACTGAGCATCATGGATTGGTGCATCGGTGATCGAAACCGACAGCTTACCGGTACCATCCGAACTATCGCCACCACCACCACAGGCCGCCAGCATCAAGCAGATCGATGCGATAGCGCTCAATTTCCAAAGATTTCGTTTACTCATGCCTATAACCTCTTGCTTCGCCTTTAAGTTAGCCGATCTGGATAATGGGAATTTTTTCCCAATCAGACAAATTATAGAGGAAATAGAAGAACAGAAAATGTGTGTTAGTTCACAAGTATCATACGAGTAGTAATATGAGCGATTTGTCACAGGAGGCAACCGTGTTAGTGGATTTAGAAAATCAAAGTAAAGGGTCTTAACTGCCAGATAAAACTCTACTGTTGGTCCGACCATCTTCCGGAATTTGTTATTTCATGGGTTCTTTTACTGACCGTTTAGCGAATCGCAGGATGTGATCACGAACGCCCACTATCGAGAAACCAGACCCCTGATACTCCCATGGCAACAGCGTAGATGGACCTTTAAGCTGACATATAAATGACTAGTAAAAATAGCCCTTAAATTTAATTAGGGTATTTATTATTGATTCAGCAAATCAACAATCTCGATTATCTCTCTTGTGGCTTCAACTAACTGGATCAACTTTCCTTCCACACGCACCGTGAGCAAACCTTTTGAGTCAAGGGGAATAACTAATACGCTATGGCTATAAATTGGTTCCCCCAGAATTTCTCCTTTTACCAATTTCTTTTGCCACCCTGGAGGTAGCGAACCACCTCTATCTAGCTTCATTTGCAATCCTTGTGGGAGTGACTTGTTCTTGCCCTTTTCGTTTTTTGCTAAAACCGGTGTGGAACTCAAACTAAGCATAACTGCGAGCGCAATAATGTTTTTCAGATTCATCCGTAGCCTCATGACATAACTGTTGACGGCTTTGAGTATAGTAGATAAGCAGGAGTCCGTTCCTGGCCGAAGATTGCCTCCCGCGTTAGTTTCGTGAGGGTCTGCTATTGAGAAAACTGACGCCCAAACTCGTTGAAGCAGCGGCGATTTACGACCCGAAACCGACATTCAGTCAAATCACTGTAAAGGTCAAGGGTCGGCACTAACCGATCATTGAATCTGCGAAAGTAGCGGCAGGTTATCGGCTACCTGGCGGATAAAAATCAACTGAATTGGTTGGCGAAAAGGGGTAATGATTGAAGTTTTAATGTTGTATTGACGCAAATCAACTAAAAAAATACTAAGACTAGTTCCGATTTTTAATCGGTCTCAGTTTTTTTAACCGGTTTAGGTATAGGAACCTTTATTTTTTGAGTATCGTCAAAATCAGGAGTGTTATCTTCTGGGGTAGAATAGACGCCAGCAATCGCTATCAGGCTTTGAATCGTACACGTGACTTTACCTATCATCATGGGCTGATTGGGCTTCACATATGCTTCTTCGAATCTGGTCAGGCTATCATTATCCACAATATAGATGCCATTAGTCGAACCCAGGTCGCGAAGGTAGACCCTTCCATTTTTAATTTTCAGCTCGGCATGTGGTCTGCTGACAGTGGGGGAACTTATATAAATATGGCCTTCCATACAGACAGCCCCTTTTCTGCTTATGATATAAGACTGACCATCAGTTAGTCCCCTTTCCTTGCTCAAACTGCTACTCATATACGATTTCTCACGATCCGTAATCTCCGAGTATAAACCTTCCAGGAGATGTGTATGCGATAACTCACCCAGCTTAGCCAAATTAACTTTAAGGCAAGCTAAAGCGATAGACTATTTTGGCAATCAGAATTTATCGAAAAGAGAAAACGGCAGACTGTCTTGGGTGATAGCTGTATGACATCAAAAAAGATTGAAACCTTTGGGCACTTCAGAGTCATTCATGCACCACCTCGCGAGTGGCCGTTTTTCGCCGCTTGGGCCATTTTCCAGGCGTCCGTTATTGGCACTAAGCAACGAATTCGGTAATCGCACCAAAGCGGCCAATATAATCCCACCAATTTTCTTAGATCAGAGGCTCCATTTGTTGCACTTCAAACTTGATACTAAGCTGCTTGATGGATATCCCATCCTGGGAAGCACCAAAACTGCAGGGTGGCATTTGAGTGCTACAGCAATTTGCTTTGCTCGTTCTACGCCCAGATTTACGCGATCATTTTCTATGGCTGAAATCGAGGATTGGGGAATACCAGAAGCACGAGCAAGTTCATTCTGGCTCATTTCCTGCAATTCCCGGATGATGCGGACTGATTCACCCACACTGACTTCAATTTGTCGTTTAGCAATTTTGTAATCTTTCATATCATTTCTTCCGATAGTCGTGGGCAGTTATATTTACGACTTGAACGAGAACCTGATCCTCAGCCAGTAATGACAGGGTTCTGTAACCGCCTCTGCTCGGATGTTAGTTGGTGATTCAGAACTACACTATCAGTCTCGTAACTGACCCTTATCAAGATAGTGAGTCGCCTCCGTGATTGAACAATTGTTGATTGCACTGGAACCGTGCTTACGCCATTTAAGGTCACATTTTTGATAAATCCTTTTCTCGATAATGTCGTCTCCCAGTTTTTTGTCCAACATTAACCTGGTCTTAACGCACTCACTGATTCTTCTGACTCCATTCTTTGGATGGTAATCAGTGCAATCGTCGTAAACACTTTGTGCTAGAGATCGGCTACCTAACTGATCATACGCATAATCAAGAATCCTGTTCTTTATTTTATTTTGCCTGATCATGCAGCCTCCTGCTGCGGACGCTATAGTTCCATTTTTTTCTACGCAATAGTCGAAAATCTCTTCTGTGTACGTCAGCTTGTAGCTTTTCAGCAGGTAGTATTGATTTTCCCAGTTTATCCGTTCGTCCGTTTTAGCTGCGTACAGGGCTGTAGTTAGCATTGGAATACACAACAAAACTGCAAATTTAAGGGCCGTCATTGCTTATAGCTCCTCCTAAATATACCTGATTATTGTACTCCAAGTTGCTGAAGGTCATATGTGCCGTTATTTGTTGCAAGCGCATAAAACAAGAATTTGGGGGTTGTGTAAAAATCGTTAAAAGCGAAATTTAGAAAACAAGTCTCTTTAATATAACGAGGGGCCGCTGTTGGCCGAAAAATGAAGCTCACTAAGCGTTTCCCCAGCGTCTGTTATTGAGAAAACCGACGCTCAAACTCAGCGAGTCAGCAGCGAAATGCAACCCGAAACTGACGCTAGCCGTTTAAACAATAGTTACTGGAATAATTGAGGTCTGTGCCCAGATATCCAGTGGGGTTGGCTACTATCAGGTATTAATTTGAAATGTCCGACCGTTCGTTCGACAATAGATACTCTTATCGACAATGAACAGATTTTTTGTCAATTTGAGGAGGATTGATTTGAACAGCGTGACTCTTCGAAATTTTTTTATGATCTTTTCTATTTTGTTCGTGCTCAACGGATGTGCTGACCAAGAGCGAGTTCGACCACAGGCGATACAGCCCGGAACCAATGACCTGTCCGAGATAGAGCACAAACTGGTGTTTTTATCGGTAGATATTGAGCAGGGAAAAGCCCGGTTAAAAATGAAGAGACTGGTGGCTCGAAATCAGGAAACTCAGGAAACCTGGATATTTCCATTTTATGACAATTTGATTTTGGATAGCACGGCTCTGGCCTTCACCCAGAACGGCAGTAAGATAGAGCATTTGGTGTTTCTTGACATCCCGGAGGGAACCTATCGGTTCACCAATGCTGACTTCGAGTTTTTTCAATATAGTATTGTTGGTGCGAACACTACGCAGCTAGTGGAGCATGAACTTGTTACACCCGTTTTTTTCGAGGTTAAGGGGGACCAGGCTACATATCTTGGCAATTTAAATGTCAAGATTGTATTGCCAAATGAGCTGGCATCTGGCGATGATGTTTATACCCTACTGAGTAACGATAAGGTCCTGCAGCAAATTTATCCGGCAATGACTTTAGCTGCGCTGGATGCAACGAAAACCACGCTACAGAACCTGGGTGGATTCCTCTATTTCAGTGCACCCGGTGGGCGCGAAATTGACCTTCAGGAAGCCCTGAGGCTTTATCCTGTGTTAGAAAATACCAATTTTTCAAATGGCCGCATCTGGACCGAATAGAACGCTTCTAGCAATCTAGAAAAATAGAGTACAGACCACGTATTCTAGATTGAGAATTACATAGGAGTGATTACCATAAAATTACAACCGTCTCCCTTCCTGGCCGAAGATTGCCTCTGATAATAGTTATGCCAGCATCTCCTTGAGAGATATTTCCTGGTTACGGAGGGAGAAATTTTTCATCTTTGGATTAGGCAGAAGCCATCTCCAATAAATTCTCCAGAGCAGACGCCCAGATTTCGAAGTTAGGGGTCTCTTGTCGACCCGAAGCGGACTGACACTTCAGGGTACAATAACTAGGCAGCGCATTCAGTGAGGGCAGTGCCTGGCCGGCGGGCCGCGCGCCTATTCTGTCACGACTGCCTGCATCGCGGCCTGGGCGCAATGACAGGAGGCGCCCACCGGCAGGTCGGAGCGGGCTGCGGCTAGTTCGAGGCGCTGGCGGATCATCTTCGCCTCAGCAGTGTCGCCGGCTCCGCGACGGCGGAGGCATTCGTCGAGGCCCTTGAGACTCCAGATGTTGTTCGGATGGATGCAGGCGCGAGGTAGATCGCCGGCGAGGCCGAGATCCTCACGATAGGCCTGTTCGGCCTGCTCGACTCGGCCTTGTTCCAGCGCCAGGGCGCCGAGCGCATGGCGGACGGGCTGTATCCAGCCCCAGGGCTCGTCATAGGGCAGCGCATCTTCCAGCTCAATCGCTTTTTGGAGATGGGAGAAGGCGATGTCGTAGTTCCCCTTCCGGTACTCCAGTTCGCCGTCCAGCATTTGCTCGGCTACATCGAGCAGGTCGATACAGCGGTTATTGTGGATATAGCGGCTATCTGCAACGTTGGCGCGTGCCTCAAAGAACTTCACTCGCTCCGCTTCCGACTCCGCCACTTCACTCAATGCGGCGTGGGCCACGGCTTTTGCGTAGTGCAGCGACGCAGTGGTGTGGCAGTAAAGGCTCTGATCCTTGGGCAGCGGCTCAGCGATAATGTCGCGCCAACGGCCGAAGCGAATCTGCACATGGGTCTTCATGGAGATATAGCCCTCCAGAAAATCGGCCATGGGCGGGCTCTCCTGTTTCAACAACTCTACCGGAATCTCAGTGATCATCTCTTCTGCTGCAGCCATGGCCGGTTCGTACTGGCCGAGAAACATCGCGCCGTAGATGGCGAAATGATAATTGTGGACGCGATAGGCGGTGTAGAAGTTCATCCGCCCTTCGCGCTCAGCGATCTTCAGGTCGGCCTCGATCCCCTTCTGGTTCCAGTGCAGTGTGTCACGATATTCACCGCACTGTATGTCGATATGGGTCGCCATGTGGATCAAGTGGCCGGCGTCAGGCACCAGCACGCGCAGGCGGTCACCAACTGTGAGTGCCTTTTCCGGGGTCGGCGACATTTCCATCAGGTGGACATAGAGGTGGAGGATGCCGGGGTGGACACGACCCTCGGGGGTATCGACGAACCTTTCCAGCACCGTCTGCGCTTCGATCGTGCCGGCGCCCTTGGCGACCGAGTTGTTCCAGATGTCCCACATCTTCCACGGGGTCTGGTTGAGAATTGCTTCGGCATAGACCGTAGCGACCTCGATGTCGTCAGGATGGTCTTCGTAAACCTTCTTCATCGCTGCGGCGAAGTCATCGTTCCAGGGCGCCTGATCATCGATCGGTTCTCGCTGAGGGTAACGAGCCGTCAGGGCCTCGATCAGGGCGCGCTCAGGCGGGGTGATTGAATTGACTAGCGTGAGAGCGGCCTGGGTGCTGTCATAGGCCGTACCGAGGGCGTCGGTCTTGGTGGTTGGATCCATCATCCACCATTCGAAATTGTAATTCGGGCCGGCTGCGTAGGCGACGCCCCAATGAGCCATGGCGCAGTCGGGGTCGTGCTCCAGCGCCTTCTGAAAGCATTCGATAGCTTGTTCGTGGTTGTAGGAGTACGTCCAGACAAGGCCGCGATCGAACCAGCGTTGTGCATCATCGGAACTTGTCGAGACCTTTCGCGAGTACGTTCCCAAATCGTAGTATGCCATCTCCGACTTACCTCTCGTAATGTTGTTGATAAGAGTTTAACAGTACTTTGCGTTGAACCTTACCAGTAAGAAAGCATAACGGCCAATTGTTGCGAACGATTGAGACACCACTCACGAGCACGGCTGAGATGGGATATGTGGGAGGCTGTTGTTGGCCGAAGGTCGTGGTTGAACTCTTAATTTTGAGCGTCAGCCATCGGGAAAAAATAGGAGATAAACCACGTTTATCTCTCAAACCGACCATACCGAATTTAATCGTGGTATGTCCCCTATTGTTATTCCGTCAGCATTTAGCCCTATCAAAGATCGGGTATGCCCTTCGCAGGCTGAACTAAACTGGCCCGGAAACATACAGGCATATTTTAAACGAGTGCAAGCAGACTGATGCCAGAGTTACTTTGCATTCATTGATACAGGTCATGTCGAATATCCTGCTGTCTGGTATAGTTTTTATTAGTATTGATTTGATTTTTAATTGAAAGAATTCTGCATATCTGCTCGATCATTTAATCTATGCCGCTATCGATAAGCAACAGCCTGTAAACGGCCCAGCAAATGTAACTTGAATAATGAAATATCGAAGGATTTGCTAGTCCCCAAAGAGCCTGGAGTTTTGAAATTATTCGCGGTTAATGATTTTTTTTGAATGCGCGGTAAATTTAAGGAATTAAACATGAGAAGACTATATTTTCTAGTACCCAGTGTTGACAGTGCACGAAAGATCAATGACGAATTGTTGTTGGCGCGGATTGAGGAAAGGCATATTCACGTGATCGCGAAGCAAGGCACGCCCATGGAAGATCTGCCAGAAGCCAGACTGGCTCAGCGAAGCGACCTGATACCAGCCCTGGAACGCGGTGCGGCTATTGGTGGTGCAACCGGGATTGCGGCTGGAATTATCGCCATCACATTCCCGCCAGCTGGATTGATCCTTGGGGGCGGAGCGATCCTGGCCATAGGACTGGCTGGTGTTGGCTTAGGTGCGCTCATGTCCAGTATGATCGGTGTCGATGTACCAAACAGTCGAATTCACCAGTTTCAAGATGCGATAGAACAGGGAGAACTTCTTATGATGGTTGATGTGCCGAAAGATCGTGTCGATGAGATCGATGATTTGGTGAAAAAGCACCATCCCGAGGCGGAAATAGAGGGCACGGAACCCACAATTCCCCCGTTTCCGTAAATGGCACAGGCTGCAAAGACCATGTTGGTATCGATTCGCGCAGCGCTAAGCCAAGCTATTAACAGTATAAGTTATTGCGTAACTGATTGACTCAGAGGGCTAAAGATCTATGGTTAAGATTAACACGATGCAAGAATTCAAGGAGGCGCTCGACAAGTTGTCGCTTGACCAGCAGCGAGTCGCAGCGGCCCTGTTTGTTGAAGATGTTCTCGATCTGACCGGGGATGCCGCAGTAATGCAGGCACAAAAAATTGCTGCAGACCCTGATGCAACCCCTGAATCCCTGATGTCGGCATATCATTCAGCCGCGCATGCCGCTGCTGAATCCTCGATGCACGGTGATCTGGAGCTTATTGACTGGCAGAAGCAAACAGCACATTTCGTCGCAAGGGCATGTTCCGAGAGCCTGGCTCCATCCCATCGTGGCCTCACCTGGAGCCACCTGGCATTCAATGTAGCGAGCCATTGCCGTATGGCGCGCCTATGCGCCACTATCGAGCATGAGGAGGCGAATCCGAGCTTATCCACTGCAGAGCAAGCGCTTAAAAAACAAATCCAGACACAATTCGATATCGTCAGCACGTTTATTGAAACAGAATGAATCCTGGTACTGAAGCAAAAACTATCTCGCGTTAGGGACTATCGGACGATTACTGTCGAGTGCAATTGGAATCAATCAGGGGGGGGGCAGACCATGAGAAATCGGAGCCTGATACATGCGCAAAGCAGTCATTTAAAATTCAGATGTAATATCTCGCATTACCGGGAATTGTCTGCGCCAGACTGAGATCGCAACCATGGGTTTTTATAGCTCGCCATATTTAATCTAACAAATGACCATATCTGCCATTGGTGTTAACAATGACTATTGCCTTCGGACCAATTCCGTCGCGGCGTCTTGGCCGCAGCCTGGGAATTAACAATATTCCGCCGAAATCCTGTTCTTATTCCTGCCTGTATTGCCAGGTGGGAGCAACTCTGTGTACAACAGTGGTGCCACAGGCTTTTTATCAGCCAGAGAAAATCCGTGAGGCTATAGAATTACAATTGGAAAAGGTTCGTGGTCTCAATGAATCCGTTGACTATTTGACCTTTGTGCCGGATGGAGAACCGGGGCTAGATATCAATCTTGGTAAAAGCATTGAATTACTGCGTCCTCTGGGCATCCCTATCGCGATTATTTCCAATGCCTCGTTGCTTTGGCTCAAGGAGGTACGTGCCGCCATAGGCAAGGCCGACTGGGTTTCCGTTAAGGTCGATAGTGTTGAAGAAAATATCTGGAAAAGACTGAATCGACCCCACGAGACATTACAATTATCCGTCGTCCTCGACGGCATCCGCAGCTTCGCGCAAGAATTCGCTGGTGAATTGGTAACAGAAACGATGCTGGTTGAGGGAGTTAATGACAACCTGGATAGTGTGGCAAGGACTGCTGGTTTTCTCGATGATTTGCGCATTACCCAAGCCTATCTATCGATTCCAACCCGCCCGCCGGCAGAACTGACTGTGCGCCGTCCTGCCGAGGCGGTGGTGAATAGCGCTTATCAACTGTTAGCGAGCCGGATTCCAAAGGTTGAATACCTTATCGGTTATGAAGGGGATGCTTTCGCCTTCTCCGGTGATATCCACCATGACCTACTCAGTATTACAGCAGTCCACCCCATGCGAGAATCAGCCGTGAGGACCCTGCTCGGGAAAGCCCAGGCTGGATGGCAGGTTGTTGAGCAATTGATGGCTGAAGGCAAATTAGTTGAGACCGAATACGAGAGTGAACGCTTTTATATGCGCCGATTTTCGAAATAGCCGGATTTTATGGATTTCAACGAACAGTGTGCAAATGATGAAGTTGGACACGAAGTAAAGGTACAGAGGATGAAAACACGGGCAGCAAATCGGCTTGCGGCTAGTTTTAAGAAGACCATGCTCGCATTCTTCAATGTGCTACCCATTATTATTGGTATGTTGCTCGCAACCAGCCTGGTTATCACAGTTTTTCCCGACCAGATTTCCGATGGACTTTTCGGTAATGGCGCAGCCCTGGATGCATTGCTTGGAGCAGTCATCGGCAGCATAGCCGTGGGACATCCCCTGGCCAGCTATCTGCTGGGGGGAGAGTTACTTGGCGGCGGTGTCGGGTTAGTCGCGGTGACCGCGTTGCTGGTGACCTGGGTAACAGTCGGAATCGTACAGTTGCCGGCCGAGTCGCTGATGCTGGGCGGGCGCTTTGCTGTATACCGCAATCTCGTCTGTTTCGGCGTTAGCATTCCCATAGCTTTTTTAACGGTTTGCACCCTGCAATTAATGGGCATGATCTGATGCCGGAGAAG
>CAWCBX010000058.1:0-6948 GCA_963793595.1 uncultured Gammaproteobacteria bacterium
CACAGGTGAGCGGATAGCCTTCTTCACTGAGAACCGAGATTGCCTTGTCATACTCCTTCCGGTGCATGCGGATCCGTAATTGTTCCGCTGGCCAGGCATCCTTCACTCGTGCAAGGATCTTCGCTTCATAGGCTTTCCATTCGGCTGCCGTGCAGAGTTTCCGGAAAGCCTTGTATTTAGTGCAGGTCAGGTGATCGACGGTCTGTGCAAACTGCAGTTCCAGATAGCGATCGCGTTTTCCGGAGTCGCTTGCGCGCTGGGCGAGGAATTGACGCAGTTCATCCATGCGTCCTTTACCTTTTTGTAGACCTTGCTCGGCAACCTGTATGGCCTGCTTCTTTTCCCCGGCCTTCCAGTAGAAGCTGGCCAGGTCGTAGTAGTCAGCGCCGTAAACCATTTTCCGGCTTCGCAATTCGAGGTATTTGTCCCGGTCGCCGAGTTGGCGATAAATACGGCGGGCATGCTCAATCTTCCAGTCACCTCCCATGGTTTCGAACGCCTCAGCCAGAAAGCGCAGATCGTTGTCGCCATAGCAGGTGGCATAAGCCAGGTCGTAGAGTGAATCATCCAAGCCCGCATTGCCGCTCTCGATATAGGGCAGGACGTTGTCCAGAAGTTCACGCCGGTACTCGGCATCAATTTTTTTTCGAGACAGTTTTTGTTCGATCTGGTAGAGCAGGCTGGCGACATCATCCGTCAGGTCATAGTCACCACCACCGTACTCGTCCAATTCACTTAGATCAGGGTCCAGTTCCGACCAGAGCGCCAGCAGAATTTCGCCTTCCGACTGGTTCTTCCGGCTGTCTGAAAGCGAAACGTGCTTTTTCAGGTAGTCGAAGCATTCCCGACGGACATCGGGGTATGTGGACGCGAGTCGGACCAGCAGGTCGGCAAGGACCCGGAACGGTGCGGCTGCCAGTAATTCTGCCAGCGCATCCCGGTTTTTGTTTTCTCGTCATGGATGTTTATCAAAGTAGCTGAAATCGAACGGTTTCGTCCAGCAGCGGCAGCGCCTTCACCCGATACTGGTGACAATAGCGCTCTTCGGTAATCGGTTCCACCTCGGCCAACCCGAGAAAGCCGGCAAAATGCACCAGGGTACGCCAGGTGTAGCAGTTGCGTATCTCCTCCTCCGGCGAAAAAACCGCGTCCGGCGGTACCTCGTTCAGCACCATGGGGAAGGCGCGCAGAAAGCTCTCTTCGTAAAACTCGTGCGGCAGCCAGGTAGCGCCATTCCGTGTCAGCAGGTAGAGGGTGAACAGAGAGGCCTGCTGGATGAAACGAAGTTCGGGGTAGCGATCCCAATAGCCCCAGTTGTACTGCTCGATATAGGTTCGGAGCAGCCGCGGGTAGACGCCGGCCAATCCGTCCCTGGCCAGCAATGTGCGGCAGTCCCGGCTGAGAATGAACCGGCCCCTGTATTTTCGAACAAGGCCCGCCAGTTCCGCTACCAGACGGGTAACGTGCAGGTCGAGGAAATCATCCTCCCGGTTGATGCCGCCAAACTGCGTTTTCTTCCGATACTTCTGTTCGCCCCAGTAGACCAGCGCAGCATCGCGGCAGAACTTCTGCGGAAGGTTGCCCTTGGCGGTGGGTTTCAACCCCTGCTCGCCGATGGCTCCGGTCAGTAGGTCGAAAAGGGTCAGTATCGGTGCTTTCGGAACGCTGTCGAGTATCTCGGGGAAGCGGACCAGTTGTGGCGATGTAAACGGAAAGTGCAGCAGACGATGCATCTGCTCCGGCGATAAACCGTGAAACTCGTCCAGCGCACTCTGATTCTGTTGTTGCGCGTGCTGCTCGACAAAGGCCTGAACCTCTTCTAATGATTCGAACTGCCGGTCCTCCAGTGCCTGGCGCAGGGATTCGGACACCTCTGTAGCCCTTCGGCCTGGTGATACCCTGTTCATCTTTTCCCAGGCAACATTTCTTGTACTTTTTTCCGCTGCCGCAGGGGCAGGGATCGTTGCGTCCTACAGCCGTGTCTTTTCATCGGGTCACCGAAACCGCCTGCCGTTGTGAGAAAGTTCGCTTCATTGATTCCAGCTCCGTTTCCGACGTTTGGTACGCTCAGCAAAGGAAGACTCGGCGTGGGCTTTTTTACCCTGGATCAGTTTTTCGACAAACATCCCCAGATTACCGCTCGAGTCGTCGATCTCATCTGCCTTTTCGTAACAACCGGCGATGAAGGTTTCGTATAGCTTTATGGCACGTTCGGATTCCTCTGGTAGGAGCTGCTCGATCTGTTCGGCAACCTCTTCGAGTTCCGTTGATGAATGACCAGGCTGCACCATAGTCGATGAAATCTCCCAGCCTGAGGGCATACTCCAAGGCTTGTTCGATCGCGTCACGGCGACGCCTTCTTTTCAATGGTGTCATTGTTCAGAATTCCGTCTTGAGCACGGCTTTTTTCAGAAAAGCAGCGATCTGATGAACTTGAATTTCAATGCAGCTGAAGAATTGCATTTCGCCTGATATGCTCAAAATTCTTGTGACTGACGCTGGCTGTTTAGCGAATCGCTGCAAAGGATAATAATTCCAGGATGGAGTTCTACTTAACACGGAAAACTTAAAAGTGCTGTTCGAAATCCCTGTTTTCGTGCAGCACGCGCACGATCAAAACACCCTTGGTTTCCGGTAGGTAGAAAACCACGTGGGATTTATGCTGGTGACGCCTGAGCTTCGGCGCAAGTTTATCGGCTTCTCGTCCTAAATTGGGATTATCCGCAATTGTCTGAAAACAAGTTTCCAGCGCGTCCCGGTAACGGCGGGCCTGTTCAATCCCGAAGGTTTCAATTGTGTAATCCGCAATTTCGGCAAGGTCAGACTCGGCGCGGGAGGTAAGATGAAAATCAGCCATTCTTCGCTCTGTATCGTGCTTCTGCCTCCTCCCAAACATCGCGCACAGTCTTGTTGCTGATGCCGCTATCCAGCCCTTCCTGAATGGCAGCTTTCAGCGCTCTAAACTTGGCATTCTGCTCTTGATCCCGTCGCACGAGATCGCGAATATACTCGCTGTCGTTCGTGTACTCACCGGCGGCAATCTGCGCCTTGATCCATTGGTCCTGCTGGTCTGTTAAGGTGATCGTCTTTCGGGTGGTTCCCATATTGACCTCCAGAGGGGGGCGTCTATAAGCATACTATTGGTGCATAATAGCATATCTTGTGAGTGGCGAATTGCTGTTCTGGATGCCAGTGGTGCCCGGTGTCCTGGTCCACCGAATCTTTATGCCCGCCGATCTAATCATAGCCTTATGAAATTATTGCCTTTATTGTATTCTTGGATGGAGAATTCTCAAGAATTCGTTTTCAGGCATTCACGATGTTTACCAAATCTCAACCGCCACGAATTCCTCTTCCCAAGGGCTGGCAGGGGTGCGTGAAGTCGGCAGCAATCTATGCTTTCTCGCTGGCGCATTACTGCATCGTGTACGCACGTGCCCGGGCCGCTGACAGCATCAATGCCCGGGTAAGGCTTGCGGCGCAGAATGATCGCCTCCACGAAGAGTGTGCATTGCTGCGAGAAGAACTCCGCATCAAGGACGCCCGCACTGCACAAATCGCACCTCAGCGGCGCCCACATTACGGGCCTCTCGAGCGCATGGCCATTCTTGAGCTTCGCGCGGTCCGAGGTTGGTCGTTGAAGCAGACGGCCGATACATTTTTCCTGACTTCGGCCACGATCGCATCCTGGATGAAGCGCATTGATCAAGAAGGCCCGGATGCCTTGTTGCAACTGCGCGAGCCGGTGAATAAGTTCCCTGACTTTGTACGCTACATCGTGCAACGTCTGAAAACCCTAAGTCCCAGCATGGGCAAGGTCAAGGTCGCCGAGACGCTGTGTCGGGCAGGACTGCATCTGGGGGTAACGACGGTTGGACGGATCTTGAAAGAAGAGCCACAGTCTGATCCTGGGGATGCAGCACCGTGCACCCGCGTCGTAACCGCCAAGCGTCCTAACCATGTCTGGCATGTCGATCTTACCGCTGTTCCGACTTCGGTGGGCTTTTGGGCACCGTGGCTGCCGTTCGCATTACCCCAGTGCTGGCCGTTTTTCTTGGTGGGTGGCGGTGGTTATCGACCACTACTCGCGACGCGTGATGTGACACCGTGATATTTAGGAGCAACCCTACGTCTGAATCAGTTCAGCACTTTCTCGCAGGTGCTATAGAGGCAAGTGCCACCCCGAAATACATCATCTGTGACAAGGGCAAGCAGTTCTGGTGCGACATGTTCAAGGATTGGTGTGATCGCCACGGGATCACACCCCGCTTCGGCGCCGTCGGCCAGCACGGGAGTATCGCGGTTGTTGAACGATTCATCCTGAGTCTCAAGCAAGAATGTACACGCGTCATTGTCGTACCATTTCGCAAGGAGCCCTTCCGCCAGGAGCTGACGTATTTTATGGACTGGTACAATCAAAATCGCCCTCATTCAACGCTCGATGGCAAGACGCCCGATGAGATCTATCATACGCTCCGGCCCGCGTCTGAGTGTCCTCGATTCGAGCCGAGATCGAGGTGGCGACGTACTGCGCGATGTGCGTTTCCGCAGGCGCCGGTTGCGGGCCAGTGTGGCGCTCGCATTCGGCTTGATGTACGTTATTATCGGGGTCGGAAACACCTTCCAGTCGTTGCTTTGAGGCGTGCGGCATAGTCCTGTGCTTTGGGAGGTATCGACATCGGCGGTGTCTGTTGGCCCCGATTGCAGGATTGCCCATTTATCGCACCTCCATGTCGCCGAGGAGCACGTGTTGTAGTATTTTTATTGAGAAGATTGCTAATTAGTGCCAGCTTTTTTCGGCTAGTGGCCGTCCGATCTCAATGGCAAAGATTCGGTGGACCAGGACACTCATAATGAAACGGGTTCGCAGTTTTTTAATCCCTGATAATTCGCAGTAGAGGAGTACAGTCACAATGAAGCGAACATTACTCACCCTATGTACACTGGGTTTCGTGCTGGTCTTTCAGTAGCCTGGCGACAGCTCAGGCGGCCGATCCGCTTCCATCCTGGAATGACGGTAAGACCAAGCAGTCGATTATCAACTTCGTGACCACAGTGACTAAACAAGGCTCGCCTGACTTTGTGCCCGCTGACGAGCGCATCGCCACCTTCGACAATGACGGCACGCTCTGGGTTGAGCAGCCCATGTACACCCAACTGTTCTTCGCGATCGACCGTGTGAAGGAGCTTGCTCCGCAGCATCCTGAGTGGAAGACGCAGGAACCTTTTGCTTCACTGCTCAAGGGTGATGTGAAAGGCGCTATGGCAGGCGGAATGGAATCGGTGGGCGAAATTCTCATGGCGACCCACGCGGGCATGACCACCGAAGAATTCGAGACGATCGTGAAGGACTGGATCGCCACCGCGAAGCATCCCAGTGACCAAACGGCCTTACACCGAGATGGTCTACCAGCCGATGCTTGAATTGCTCGCCTACCTCCGCGCCAATGACTTCAAGACTTTTATCGTCTCTGGTGGTGGCATCGAGTTCATGCGCCCGTGGACTGAAAAGGTCTATGGCATTCCCCCGGAACAGGTTGTCGGGAGCAGCATCAAGACGAAATTCGAGATGCAAGACGGCAAGGCGGTGCTGGTTCGCCTACCCGAGCTCAACTTCATTGACGACAAGGAAGGCAAACCCGTTGGCATTAACCTACACATCGGCCGTCGTCCGATCGCCGCATTCGGCAACTCGGACGGCGACCTGCAGATGCTTCAATACGCCACTAGTGGATCTGGCACGCGCTTTGGCTTGATCGTGCATCACACCGATGCCAAGCGTGAATGGGCCTACGACCGAAAATCGAGCATCGGTCACCTCGACAAGGCTCTCGACGCAGCCCAGGCGAATGGCTGGACGGTTGTAGATATGAAGCAGGACTGGAAGGTTATCTACCCATTTGAAAAATAGCTTGCGTTAAGCTGTGCCCATTCGCGCATGGGCATAGACCTAGTTCTTTTCCTACCACTACGGCTCCCTCGGGAGTCGTTTTCGTGTGGTGTTAAATAGCAAGCCCTGGCTCAATGCAGGGTCGAACAACTATGAAGGATTCGAGCTGATCGCCAACGCCTCCAGGGACGTTGCCAACCCAAAGCGATCGCTGCCAATCGCATACATCGGCGGTGTGCTGATGGTCATTGCGATGGCGTATGGTGCAAATATTCGAACGGGCCGTATGATATTGTTATCAACCAAAATTACGGATAATCTGTTCTGCAATGACGAACGTCATAACTCCCTTCCAGTTTCTGGCCATCGCTTTCGCCGGTTGACTTAACCGCCAGCAACAGGCGGTCATCGACTATCTGATCGAAGAAAACCGTGTTCTCAAGGATCAACTTGATGGCCAGCGTTTTCGATTCATCGATAAACAGCGGACACGATTGGCCGTTCACCATTCTTGAATCACAGTTGGTGTCCAACAACTGTTGCCAAAAATGGCATCACACCGTTTACACAATTCCTTAACTCGCTGAATACTGCAAGAAATCCAATCAAGGGAGCGGTCCTGCACAAACTGTCTGCACGAGAACGTCTGGCATGGGTGTCAACGATATTCGCTTCGCTTGATTGTGGCTGCCGATGTATCTTTTCGTTTTATCAAGAAAATAAAAACGGGGGGAGTAGTTTAGTCGGAACTGTTTGCTTGGATTCTGACGAATAATGAAACGTTGAGGCCCGCCGGAGAGGCGAGGATATTGTGTTACTGATTTCCCGTATCGAAAATCCCGTGGTCAATCGACAAGATATTCATCCACCTAGATAAGAAGGCCACAATGACTGAGCCGGTGGTATTGCCCCCAGCCAGGGCGCTGCCGCATGCGGGTCTGTTCGACTGATTTTCCGTATAACATCTCCCCCGATTCAAGAAACTAAAGCCAGTGCGGTCGCGGCAAGGCCCCAATTTGTTTGCCACTCACAAATCCGTGTTCTTCCTGGACCACGAG
>CAWCBX010000059.1:0-6569 GCA_963793595.1 uncultured Gammaproteobacteria bacterium
CCTGGCGCGAGTGGGATTTGAGTTCGCGTGAGAACCTGCTTGCCTATGCCGACGCGGCCGGAATCTCGATCGAAAAGAAAAAGGGTGGTGGCTCGCCATACTCGATGGATGCGAACCTGTTGCATATTTCCTACGAAGGCGGGGAACTGGAAGATCCGTGGTTCGAGGCAAACGACGGTATGTGGCTGCGCTCGGTATCTCCCGCAAATGCACCGGATAAACCATGCTATCTCGAACTCGGCTTTGAACATGGCGATATTGTCTCGATTGACGGCGAGCGAATGAGTCCTGCGCAGGTGTTGACCCGGCTCAATCAGGAGGGTGGTGCGCACGGGGTAGGGCGCCTGGATATAGTCGAAAACCGCTACGTGGGAATGAAGTCGAGGGGATGTTACGAAACTCCGGGTGGCACTATCATGTTAAAGGCGCATCGAGGCATCGAGTCAATCACGCTCGATCGCGAGGTTGCGCATCTGAAGGATGAATTGATGCCGCGCTATGCACAGATGATTTACAACGGTTACTGGTGGAGTCCTGAACGTAAAATGATGCAGCAAATGATCGACGCATCGCAGGCTACGGTAAACGGTGAGGTGCGGGTCAAGCTGTTCAAGGGATCGGTATCCGTGGTTGGCCGTAAATCGGCGACTGACAGTCTTTTTGATCAGGCGATTGTAACCTTCGAAGACGATCGTGGTGCCTATGATCAAAAGGATGCCGAGGGTTTTATCAAACTAAACGCACTGCGGATGCGTATTGCCGGCAAGCGATGAAGTCGGCTCTGCAGCAGGGACTGCTTTGCAGTCTGTTACTAGCTTTGCTGACGGCTTGTTCATCTGATGATGAGACTGGCTCAAGCAGTCAGCAGTATTATTTCCTCGAAGCGCTGCAACAGGTCGAGGCTGGCGGCAGGCAATTGCAAACACCCGATTTGAGTCAGGATGCCCTGGTCCAGGCGTTGGCACTGCTTGATCAGGGGTTGAAACTCGCCTTCGAAGTAAAGCGTGAATTTCTCGATGAACTGGATCTGCGGCTGGGGAAAAACTTCCAGCGCTACTTTATCAAGGGTGTGGAAAATTATCGTCTGGGGATCGAGGCAGGCGATGCCGAGCAACAGCGTGAAGGCCTGCGATTGCTGGCGCAATGGGCCGAGTTCTGGGAGCTTGAGCGTGAAGCGATCCTGGCCAGGTTAAAGCCCGGCTAAGTTGTCCCAACCGGCTCGGCTAGTCGCCGGTGTCAACCAGAGGACTTGTACCTATTACTGTCGAACCTGAAACTTTTATCGATGCCTGAAATGAAAATGGTTCGTAGTGTCAAGGGGCTTGTTTCAGGTCGAGTACAGGGAGTCGGCTTTCGCTATTTTGTTATGCGCCATGCACAGGTCGAGAATATTTGTGGATACGTGCGCAATCTTAATGATGGTCGGGTCGAGTTTTTATTGCAGGGTGAAGCAGATTCAGTTTCGAGGGTGATCGGGCAAATCCGGGTCGGACCCGATTACGCGCGGGTTAGTGAACTGCAGCTTGTCGATTGCGATGCGATCTCCGGGCTCACCGGGTTCCTTATTCGGCGATAGCGCAGAGACGGGCTGGTGCGCGCCGTTGGCCGAGGTAGCCGCAACCAGCTTTTCGACACAGGCGACGAGAGCGCAGGATAATGATCGCCCTGCGGTCAGATCTCCGCTGAGTTAAGGTGGAGCAGGGTGTGTGCTGTGGACGATGATCGAGCGGTCTCGAGCCAGTGCGGGGGTTGCATGTCCAGGGTCTGCATCAGTTCATGCATAACTACCCTGCGCCAGGGTGGCTCCAGGTTTAGCAGTCTTGCCAGCCTCGGTTTTTCATTCATGCTGAAGCCGCGCATCTACCTTTGCCAGGCCCTGCTCGTCTACCTCGATAACGAAATCAATCGGGCGGCAACAGACTTCACAATCTTCGACGTACTCCTGCATTTCGATCGAAGCATCGATTAACAGGGTGATTTCTTCCCAGCAATAAGGGCATTGAACCGCTACCTCGATGAGCTGGTTGATCATTTTACGGGCCGGATACGCAAGATGCGCCCGCTATCAGTGGAGAGATAAATCCAGCCTTCGGGTCCCTGGGCCAGCGCGCGAATACGTTCCCCCAGATCCTCCAGGATACGCTCTTCGTCGATTATCTGGCCCGCATCAGATAGCACGAGCCGGTTCAAGTGACGCAGTTTGAGGGCGCCGGCAAACAAATTACCGCGCCACTGCGGAAATGCATCACCGCGATAAATGATCAGGCTACCGGGTGCGATTGACGGAATATAAACTTTACGCGGCGCTTCCATGCCAGGCTTGCTGGTGCCTTCACCGATCGATATCGGCCCCCAGTATTCCTTGCCATGGCTGATTACCGGCCAGCCATAATTACGACCTTTGAGGATAAGGTTTATCTCGTCACCCCCGCGGGGGCCATGTTCGATCGACCATAGTCGATTGGTAACCCGATCGAACAGTAAACCCTGAGGATTGCGATGCCCATAACTCCAGATTTCATCGCGCGCATTGTCGATACCGACAAAGGGATTGTCGACCGGCACACTGCCATCGAGATTGAGACGCATAATCGTGCCGATGTGATTGCTCAGGTCCTGTGCCATGTCGCGTACACCACGATCGCCAACGCCAAAAAATACGTGACCCTTGTCGTCGAAAGCAATGCGACTGCCAAAGTGGTGTCTGGTCTCGGTTGCTGAATCGGTGACTAGTAAATCCTCCCAGTCGAGCAGACGATGCTGGACCAGGCGGGCGCGCGCCAGAGTCGTTGCAGCCTCGGACCTGGAACTTTTACTGTAGGTGAAGTAAATCCAGCCTGCGGTTGCATAATTGGGCCCGATAGCGACATCAAGCATGCCTCCCTGGCCTTCGGCAACGACATCGGGTATGCCGGCCAGGTTTACGCTAGAACCCGTCTCCAAATCGAGCAGCCGCACGATCCCGCCACGTTCGGTAAGCAAAAGTTGATCAGCAGACAGCAATGCCATACCCCAGGGAACACCTAGCCCGGTTACCACCTGTTCGAGACGAATTCCTGGATAATCCTGCCCGATCTCGCGGATCTGTTGTGCGCTCAACGTTGTCGTAACAATGCTCACCAGAAACAGGCTCAGCCCGCAGCACAGGGTTCGGATTAATATAAACATGGCTTTACAGTACAAAAGCTGCACGCATAATACCAGAGCGATATAAGCCACTGAAAACCAACAACGTTATGATGCCGAGTTTCGATGCAACAGGATGAGCCACCAATTACTTCCGACCTGGTACTAATCGGGGGAGGGCATAGCCATTTATTTGTGCTTAAACATTTCGCCATGCATCCACTGCCCGGAGTTCGCATCACCCTGGTAACACGCGATCTGCATACGCCCTATTCTGGGATGTTGCCGGGCTATATTGCCGGTCATTACGATTATGACGATGCGCATATCGATTTATTGCCGTTGGCGCGTTACGCCGGTGCACGTGTGATCCACGCTGAAGTCTGCGCTATCGATGCCGAGCACAACCAGGTTTCTATAAACGGGCGGCCGGCACTTGACTATGATCTGTTGTCGATCAACATTGGTTCGCGACCATTTATGCCGCATGCCGACGGTGCTGTCAAAAATCAGTTCGCAGTTAAACCGGTTGATCGTTTCATCGATTCCTGGCGCCAACTCGAGCAAGGCCTGCAAGACAATGATAGTGACTTTCGGCTGGCCATCATCGGTGGTGGCGCCGGGGGTGTCGAACTGGCGCTTTCACTGGACTATCGTGCTCGTCAGTTAAGCCAGGCTCGCGCCAGGCCGAAGCTGGTAATTGTGACCGACAGAGACCGGTTGCTACCCGGGCACAATGTGAGGGTTCAACAGCGATTTGCAGAAATTCTGCAACAGCGTTCAATCGCGGTATATTACGACCATCCGGTGACGGGACTTGATAACGGCTTTGTCGTAGGAGATTTCGCCGCACCGATCGCTGCCGATGCCGCAATCTGGGTTACCCATGCCAGTCCCGCGACCTGGCTGCGCGATTCGGGATTAGCGCTCGACGAAGATGGATTTATTGCGCTCAATCCCTGCCTGCAAAGCCTTTCCCATGCGAATGTGTTTGCCAGCGGCGATATTGCGGCGGTCGCTGACTTTCCAAGGCCCAAATCGGGTGTATTCGCGGTGCGCCAGGGGATTCCACTGGCGCGCAACCTGGCCCGCTGGCTGACGCGACATGAGCTCAAACCATTCAAGCCGCAGCAGCAATTTTTGTCGTTGATTTCTACCGGCGACCAATTTGCCGTCGCCAGTCGGGGCGGTTGGGCGTTACAGGGCAAATGGTGCTGGTGGTTGAAGGACAAAATCGACCGTAGATTCATCGACCGCTTTACCCGGTTGCCGGAAATGGCACGCAGCGAGAGTGTAGCCGATGATATAAAACCCATGCGTTGCGGTGGCTGCGGCTCCAAGGTAGGTAGTGAAATACTGGAACAGGTGCTCGCGCAAATTCACCTTCGCTACGGTACCGCCAGTAACTCCGGTTTTGAACATGCGGATGACGCTGCCCTGATCCAGGTTCCTGCCGGCAAAGATTTGATTCAGTCGATCGACCATTTCCGCAGCTTTATCGATGACCCGTACCTGTTTGGCAGGATAGCGACCAATCATGCACTGGGTGATTTACACGCCATGGGCGTCGATGCACACAGTGCGCTGGTGATCGCAAATGTGGTCTATGGCAGTGAGCTGAAACAATCCCAGGACTTGTTTCAACTCATGTCAGGTGTGCAGGAAACCCTGTTACAGAACGAAACCCTGCTGGTCGGTGGGCATAGCGGGGAGGCCAGTCAGATGAGCTGTGGTCTCAGCGTCAACGGTTTTGCCAGAGCGGAGGACCTGATGCTGAAGGCTGGACTGCAGCCTGATGATTTGATGATACTAACCAGGCCATTGGGTAGCGGTGTTTTATTTGCTGCCGATATGCAGGGCAAGGCGCGTGGCGCCTGGATTGACGAAACGCTCGAGCAGATGCTGGTTTCGAACCGGGCTGCGGCCAACTGTTTTCGCCAGTTCAAAGCCAGTGCCTGTACCGATGTTACCGGTTTTGGCCTGGCAGGACATTTATTCGAAATGGCGCGCGCTTCCGCTTGCGCAGTCGAAATACTCATCGACCAGCTACCGCTTTACCCGGGTGCGGCTGACCTGGCCAGGCGCGGCATTGCAAGTTCGTTGCAGCCACAGAATATTCGTATCCGGCATAGCATTCAGGATCCGCATCAGCTGGCGTCCGCTGCAGCCTATCCTTTGTTGTTCGATCCACAAACTGCGGGTGGTTTACTGGCGGGTGTCGCCCGGCAAAACGCCGAGCCATGTCTGCAGCAGCTGCGGGATCTAGGCTATCAGCATGCGCAAATAGTTGCTCGAGTTACCGAGGTATCGGCGTCCGAGAGAATTATCAGCCTGGTTCATTCCTGATCTCGAGCAATCCCGATTCCTCGATGACCTGGGCGCAGGCAGCCTCCTGGTGCGGTGCCATCAGGTGCGCTCCGGCGCAACCTTCGATTTCAGCGAAGCCCTGCAATAATTCGGCACAAATGGCACGTCCCTCGGCTTTTTGATCTGCGGCGCCCTCGAGGCGTTTGATAATACCTTCCGGGACATGCACACCGAACAGGTTTTCGTTCATCCAGCGCGCCGACCTGGCCGAGGCCAGTGGACCGATACCGATCAGGAAATGGGCCTGTTCGGTGAATCCGCCGTCAACCAGTGCCTGGCAGTAACGCTTTACCTTGTCGAGCTCAAAGCAGTACTGGGTTTGGAAAAACTGTGTTCCGTTGTCAATTTTGGCCTGTAGTCGCGCGGCCGGCCAGTTGTCCCCGGGTTCTGCGGGCATTTCCGCGGCGCCAAGGAAAAGTGCGGGGGGCGGACTGATCTCGCGTCCCGAAGGGAAGGTTCCCGCATCGCGCATATCCCGCATCTGGCGCATCAGCTCGCCACTATCGATTTCGAATACTTCAGCTGCGTCGGGTTGATCCCCGGCAGCCATCTTGTCGCCGGTGAGGCACAGAAAGTTATGAATTCCGAGGGCGGCGGCGCCGACGACATCCCCCTGCAGCGCCAGCCGGTTACGATCGCGTGTGGTCAATTGCAATACCGGATCGATACCTTCGCGCACCATGATTGTGGCTGCGGCGAGTGCCGACATATGAACGCGAGCACTTGCTCCGTCGGTGACGTTAACCGCGTCGGCGACACCTTTCAGACAGGCGACCCGGTCAAGCACCGTCTGTGCCGAGGCCGCATCGGGTGGTGAAGTTTCAGCGGTCATTGCAAACTGACCTGCCTGCAGTACTTGAGCTAGCTTGCTCGGGGCTGTATCGATCATAGTCCTGTTCCAGGGGAAATAAGGTTTATTGTTTGGGTCCGGGTTGTGCATGCTTGAACGTATCTGCAATCAGGTAAGCAAGTTCAAGCACCTGGTCGGCGTTTAGCCTGGGATCGCAGCTGGTCTGGTAGCGTGTACCGAGGTCTGCGTCAGAAATCTTGTAGCACAAGTACAATTACTTGTGCAC
>CAWCBX010000060.1:0-35396 GCA_963793595.1 uncultured Gammaproteobacteria bacterium
CACGCCCCACAGGCTGCCGAAGAATACAACCGCGACAATAATTGCAACCGGATGCAAATTGACCACCTCTGAAAATAGCAGGGGTACCAGCAGGTTACCATCGAGAAACTGGATGAAGGCATAAATCACCATCAACCAGCCAAACTCGGTAGTGAATCCCCACTGAAAGAAAGCAATAAGCGCTACCGGGATAGTAACCACCGTGGCGCCGACATATGGAATTATCACCGAGAGCCCAACAGCAAGGCTCAGCAACATTGCGTAGTTGAGACCCATCAGTGCGAACGCAATATAACTGGCCGACCAGATAATTAACACTTCAATCACCTTGCCGCGCACATAACTCGCAATCTTGATATCGAGTTCTGCCCACACGGTACGCAATAGTCTGCGCTCCTCGGGCAGAAAGTCCGCCAGCCAGCGTATAATCAAAGCCTTGTCTTTTAGAAAAAAGAATACCATCAAGGGCAGCAAAATCATGTACACCAGGAAAGTGATTATACTGACTACCGATGATAACGACAGACTCAAAACGCGTTGCCCAAGTGAGGTCAACTCGGTGCGTGCCAGGGTTAAAATTTCCTCGATCTGACTGGCGGAAACATAGTCGGGGTACTCTTCCGGCAGATGTAACAATAACTGCTGCCCCTTGCTCAACATGCTCGGCATTTCACGGAACAGTTCACTAATCTGTTTGGATAGTAGTGGCAACAAAACAAAAAACGCCAGCAGGATTGCAGTTATCATAAGAGCAGTCACGATACTCGCCGCTATCGTTCGCCCAAGATTGATCTTGTGCAACCAGACCACCATGCCCTCTGCAAGGTAAGCAATAATGAGAGCGACCAGGATGGGCATCAAATGAGTATTGAGGACAAATACCAGGAGTCCGCCGGCAATCAGGATAAATGCGAATATCACCGTTTGCGGATCGGTGAAATGACGGTTATACCACTGCTGTAAAATATCAAGCATGATGCAATACTTCGCCCGTTACACCCCGCTGGACGCTAGGCATTTTTACTAAAATAGGACTGTGCGAACTCGAGCAGCTTTTCCATGATCGTGACGCGGAACTTCTGTCGTTGACGCACAAACGAAAATGGTCGGCTAAGTGGTGGATCGAGTTGCAGCTCACACAGTGTATTCAATTTCAATTCCTTGCCGATTATCGAGCGAGAAATAATCGTTATACCCATCCCAGCTTCAACCGCGCCCTTGATAGCCTCCGGACTACCAAGCTCAAGACAGAAGTTCATATCACTGGGTTTTACCTTCGCTTCCATCAGATACTGCATAATGAAATCACGTGTACCCGAACCTTCTTCGCGGCTAACAAAAGGATACCTGACTATATCGGCAGCCTTGACCTTGCCGCCACGTTTTGCCAGTTCATGGTCCGGGGCGGCCACCACGACCAATTGATCGTCATGACAGACTTCGACTATGAGGTTCTTGTTACTTACCGGGGACTCGACCAGACCGAGATCGATCACATTATGTTCCACCATCGATACAACCCCCTCGGAATTTGAAACCTTGAGGCGTAAATTAATATCCGGATATTGATTCTTAAACTCGCCCAGTAAAGCCGGCAACAGGTATTCTGCAATCGTGGTACTCGCACCTATAGTGATAGCGCCACTGATTTCACCAGTCAAATCGCTTACTGTACTTTCCATCTCGGAATACAAATCAAATATACGTTCAGCAAACTCCGAGACGCGCTCTCCGGCGGGGGTCAGATTAACCTTGTTATGGGTGCGGTCGAACAGGCGGGTATTAAAATACTCTTCCAGCTGACGAACCTGAAAGGTGACCGCCGGCTGAGTCATATGCAGTGCTTCGGCTGCTTTGGTAAAACTCAGTAACCTGGCAACGGTATGAAAAACCTTGAGTCTGCGATCACTCATCGCGTGAATTAACCCATTTATAAGGGCTGACATTATATATTGTTTTTATATATACCTACAGGACAGATAAAAATGATTGATGATAGTCGCTGAAACCGGCTCATTTATAGATAATTAACGTTAAAAAAAGATTGTAAATATCTGGATGACAACTATTCTTTGGGTTCATGAACTGAAGTAAATTGAAGTGGAAATAGGGAAAACCATGCGCTATTTGATTTACCTGACGTTACTGGCTTCAACGTCGTTAACCGCAGGATCTATTCACAAGTGGACCGATGCAGATGGCAATGTCTTCTACGGTGATGCACCGCCAATTTCTGCAAAAACCGAAGATGTGTGGGTACAATCAGCACCCAGCAACCCAGGTAAAGCCTTGCCTAGATTGTCTTCACCGGGTAGCGAGTCTGCAGCCACCGCCAGCAATGGCAACGGCAATGCTGTCCCTGCAGACCAGGCCAAAGTCGCCTGTGACAACGCTAACAAGGATATGGAAATAATTCAGAGCAGTAGCCGGGTCAAACTCAAAATGGCCGATGGTTCCACTCGCTACCTCACCAGCGAAGAAATCGACGAACGCAAAGCTCAGGCCGAATCCGAAATCGAACGCTTCTGCCAATAAAGGGCGACTTCACTTAATTTCCTGTTATCCGTTCGTGGAATCACTATAATGCGCCGAATCGATTACCTGGCGCGCGCGCTGTGTCTGAATACTTATGAGAGCTTCCCGTTTCCACCTGGCCACACTGAAAGAAACCCCTGGCGATGCTGAAATCGTCAGTCATCAACTTATGCTGCGGGCCGGCATGGTCCGCCGTCATGCCGCTGGAATCTATAGCTGGTCACCGCTAGGTTTACGCATTCTACGTAAAGTTGAAAACATCGTTCGCGAAGAAATGGATCGCGCAGGCGCACTCGAGCTACTGATGCCCTCCTTTCAACCCGCGGAATTGTGGCAGGAATCGGGACGCTGGGACCAGTTCGGCCCCGAGTTGTTGCGTTTCACCGACCGACACCAGCGTGATGCCTGTCTGGGGCCTACGCATGAAGAGATAATCACCGATATTTTTCGTCGAGAGGTCAACAGCTACCGTCAGTTACCGGTTAATTTTTATCAGATACAGACCAAGTTCCGGGATGAAATCAGACCACGCTTCGGGGTAATGCGTTCGCGAGAATTCATCATGAAAGACGCCTATTCTTTCGATATTGACCAGGATGCTATGCAACGCTCCTACGATGTCATGAACCAGGCTTACATAAACATTTTCGATCGTTTCGGACTTGACTACCGTGCGGTAAATGCCGATTCAGGCGCGATCGGGGGCAGTACCTCGCAGGAATTTCATGTACTTGCTGATTCAGGTGAAGATGCAATCGCATTTTCAGACCAGGGAGATTTTGCCGCCAATATTGAAACGGTCGAAGCGCTGCCACCTGGCACCGAGCGCGCGGCGCCTGGTGCTGAAATGCAGACTGTCGACACGCCAGGCATGTACAGCATTGAAGACCTTGCCAACGGCCTCAAGCTTAGCGCGCAGCAATGCCTGAAAACGCTTATCGTCGAGGGCGAAAATGATGACCTGGTTGCGTTGGTATTGCGCGGTGATCACGAACTTAACGCACTCAAGACGGAGCGACTCGACGGGATCGCCAGCCCGCTGCGCCTGGCCCAACGCGAGCAAATAAAACAGATGCTCGGTAGCGATATTGGCTCGATAGGACCGGTCGGTCTAGGTATCAGGACCTTCGTCGATCACAGCGCCGCGATCATGAGCGACTTCGTCTGTGGAGCGAACCAGGATGATAAACACTTCATCAACGCTAACTGGGGACGGGATTGCGCTGAACCCCTGGTGGCTGATATTCGTAACGTGGTTGATGGCGACCCCAGTCCGGATGCCAAAGGACGGCTAAAAATTCTGCGTGGCATCGAAGTCGGCCATATTTTTCAGCTGGGCCAGAAATACTCTGAATCGATGCAGGCTATGGTGCTCGATGAACGGGGCAAGACGGTTGCTCCATTTATGGGTTGTTATGGTATCGGTGTCACCCGCGTGGTCGCGGCAGCAATCGAGCAAAACCATGACGAGCATGGCATTGTATGGCCCGAAACGCTGGCACCTTTTCAGCTAGCGATCTGTCCAATCAATTATCATAAATCGGAGGCCGTCAAACTGGCGACCGACAAACTATATGAGGATTGTCTTGACCGCGGGCTCGAAGTTCTGCTCGACGATCGTGCATTACGTCCGGGGGTCATATTCTCCGACATGGAGCTGATAGGCGTACCTCATCGAATCGTGTTAAGTGAACGTGGCCTCACGGCACAACAGTTTGAATACAAGGGTCGCAGCGATGACAGTGCGAGGGAAATATCACTCGATGAGCTGACCTCCTTCCTTGATGAGCTTTACCCTAACCAATGCGCCACCGGATAAAACAGCTTGCCACAATCATAACTTTCGCCCTGCTGGCAACGGCAGCGGCTCATCCGGTTCATGCCTCAACCGATCCGGAACTGAGCAAACTGCTAAAAGAAGCCATCGAATCCGACGCCGGATTTGAAGACCGCTTCGATGCGCAGGTATGGCTCCTCGACATGTCGCGCCGACTTGAAACTTTCGTGCAGAACCCCGAAACGCGAATCAACATGCTCAAACAGATTCATTACGAGGCCAGGCGTGTCGACATCGAGCCCGAACTGGTACTTGCGGTGATTGAAGTGGAAAGTCGTTTTGATGAGTACGCGATTTCGGTTTCAGGCGCTCGCGGGTTGATGCAAGTCATGCCTTTCTGGCTTAACGAAATCGGTATCTCGGATCAGAACCTGTTCAAGATTCGCACTAATTTACGCATGGGTTGCACCATACTGCGTTATTACATCGACATGGAACCGCACGACCTGGGACGCGCGCTGGCACGTTACAATGGCAGCCTCGGCAGGACAATTTATCCCAATAAGGTCGTTAAGGCCCTGCACAAGAACTGGTTCAAGCAATAACATCAAGGAAGATTGATGCGGGTACAGGCAGTAACTGGAAAATTCAGGATTCCCCGTTTAGATCCGTACTGCCTGCAGAGCGTCTAAAGCGAAATGACGCGAGTCGATAACAAAAATATAACCAGGAAGCGGCGCCTACAAACTTGAAACCTTCCTCTACCGTTTGCACATGTGCGTAATCAAACGGTATTTTCCTTTGATTCAGATCGACATATATCGACAGGGCTAGCAGACCCCCGGCGGACAAAAACGCAAAGCCTTCTATTTCCATGATGTTTTTAAAGTAGCGAATCAGCAAGATAATTGTAAAGACTGCATAACAAAGAAAAACGGCTCTTTGCGGCAGATACCGGTCATGCAACAGGAAAAAATCATCGACGGCTAAAACAAGGGAAAACATCCCTATCAGGATGAGTAACTGTTTTTGTTTTTGCACAGAGACGAATCCACCAACCCCGGCACTAAACAAACAAATCGCCCCCGAACAAACCCATAACCAGACACCGATATTTGAAAGAAATCCGAGAAAACTGGACTGACCCGTCTGCTGTGCCGGGTCTCTCAGGATTTCCCTGAGGCCAAAACCAGCTGACGACATTACTTCAAGAGCAATAACATAAAACAACATTGCCGGGACGGCGGCAAAAATGAGCCAGGATAAAATCCCCCGTGCATTAAAAATCCGTTTAAGGAGAAAAAGTTTAGACACAATAATCCCGCTAGTTATGGCTTGACGTCCTGCATGTTTTTCGGATAGAAACAAACGTCGCGTGAATTGATAAAAACTACGTCGATCGAGCGTAGTATATACCAAGTATTTTTCATATCTATGTCTAGCCAGGCCGCCAACTGCCGGCTGGATAGCGCGTGTCGAGACCCGGGAAAAACCAGCATCACAAACAGCGATAGAAAATTGTCCTGCGCCTGTAGCAATTTGTAACGGCGCGAGTTCTTCAGTCTTGTCTTCCACTCCCCGGTCAGGTAACCCGAAAACAGGTAAGCACCCGGACCCCCTGAAGCGCCACCCACGGCGAGGATAAAAGTCGCCATCAAAGGGTCGTAGAGTGGCGCCACGATCCGGAGAAACACAAACCCCGCCAAAGCGAAGGTATACAGGATAATCTGAGCCAGTATCAGTAGCGGAATAAACCACCAATGTTGCGCATATTCATGGGTGATCGCAAGAAGTTGCCTGGCATCAAGCAATCCAACGATTTCCAGCACCAGGCCCAACGTAATCAGTAAAGCCATGACTACCAGTTTTTTGGCATGCCGTCGAATCGCTCGACCTCTTTACTTCGAATTAACATTCGCTGACAGGAAGTCACTCAATATCGATAACACTCGCGGGCTTCCAACTCGCGTGATGCAGCAACCAGTCATCCTCCTTGATCAACTGCAGCTCGAACTGGTAGATCTGCGCCCGCAAAGCAGCAACCGCATCGACATCGGAGATTACACTCCCCGCCATCGCCACGTAAAGCCGGACAGTGGCTTCGTTTTCAGCGAACAGGTTGATTTCTTCGATTTTGGTAAAAAGATATAAATCCTTATGCCTGAAGAAATATGCCCGTAACAGGCCGCCAAGTCGTTGCTTACTATAACCTTTCTGATCGAGATAATTGCCATGAATTAAATCGCTCAAATCATCGAGGTTACGATTTTCAGCGGCTTCCACCCCAGATTCAACAAACAGTCTGATCTCATCCTCAGGCGAATTCGAAGTTTCACTGCAGGCCTGGAGCAGCATCACGGCCCATACCAGGCAGAACACAGTGAAGCTTGATTTCATTCTGCTGTAAAAACTAGATGTCGTAGCGTGGCGGGGCTACTTTGAGAACTTCTTCGATGGTGGTTATACCGCGCGCTACCTTTTGCGCACCAGCAAGATTAAGCGGTTTCATGCCCTGTCGAAGCGCGGTCTTACGGAATTTCACCAGATCAAAATTATCGCTAATTTCACGTTTTAAATCATCGTTCATCGGCATCATTTCGTATATGCCGACCCGTCCGATGAAACCGGTCTGTCGGCATTCGAGGCAACCTTCGGCGGCCGAAATATTTTCCGGCGGCGATGTTGTCCAGGGTTTGATCAAAGCTTGCCAGTCGAGCAGGTCCAGATTTGTCTGCTGTTTACAGTGAGAACATAATGTGCGCACCAGGCGTTGCGCCACGACCCCGATCAGGGTGGCGCTAATCAGGTAAGGTGGCACCCCGATTTCACTGAGACGCGCGATTGCGGATGGTGCATCATTGGTGTGTAGAGTGGATAACACCAGGTGCCCAGTGAGCGCCGCCTGAACCGCCATTTCAGCGGTTTCCCGGTCTCTTATCTCACCGACCATGATGATATCCGGGTCCTGACGTAACAGGGTTTTCACCCCGGTGGCAAAGTCCAGATCAATTTTCTGCTGCACCTGCATCTGGTTAAAACTGGGTTCAACCAGTTCGATTGGGTCTTCTATCGTACAAACATTCACTTCCGGTTTAGCCAGATGTTTGAGGCTTGTATATAGCGTCGTGGTTTTGCCTGATCCTGTCGGACCCGTCACCAGGATGATGCCATGAGGTCGCGAAATCATATCGTTCCAGGTATCCGATTCTGATTTTTCAAATCCCAGTGCGGCAAAATTCTTCACCAGCACTTCGGGGTCGAAAATTCGCAGTACCAGTTTTTCGCCAAACGCGGTCGGCATACTCGACAGGCGCATTTCGATCTCGGCACCATCAGGCGAAAGTGTTTTGATGCGCCCATCCTGGGGTTTCCGTTTTTCGGCCACATCGAGCCGTCCCATAATCTTGATACGGCTTACCACCGCGGCCGTGATATTGGCTGGAATCTCGTATACCTGGTGCATAACCCCATCGATACGAAAGCGCACATTGCCCTGCTCACGGCGGGGTTCAACATGAATATCACTGGCACGTTGACTGAACGCATATTGCATTAACCAGTCAACAATACTGACGATGTGCTGATCATCGGCTTCTACCTGGCCGGTCTTGCCAAGTTCGATTAGCTGTTCCAGATTCTGGATATTGCCCGGTAACTCACCAAGGGACTTGTTACCCGCGCCTTCCATCGCCCTGCTGACACTGTAGAACTCAATCAGGTAGCTTTTCAGCTGGGCCGGGTTTGCCAGCACCGTGGAAATCGGCTTGTTAACGATACGGTCAAGCTCATCCTTCCACTCCAGGTTATAGGGATCAGTAACCGCGATTACAACTTCTTTTACCGTCATCTCGACCGCTAGAATACCGAAACGTGATGCATAAGCGTAAGACATGATGGAGGTGCAGGATGCAACATCCATTTTCAAGGGATCAAAGTGATAGCGACTGTGTCCGGACTGTTCAGCCAACCAGTCGGTCAGCATATCGAGGGTAAGCATCTGCTCTGGTCGGGATTTATTACTCCAGTCTCGGCTGGCAATAATTTCCAGGGGATGCAGGTTTTTTCTATCCTGGGCGGAAACCAGCGAGGTAACCATGCTGGCCTTTTCCTGCTCAACGATATCCTGCGATACCAGTTGTTCGAGTATCCAGTCCAGGGTACAGGCGGATTTAGTCACGTTCGAGTCTTTAGCTAATATTCAATTGATGTTAGCAGGATTTCCGCGAGTTGCAGCGCAGATTAAGGTGAACAAATTTACTGCGTTTGAAAGTTCTCTATAAACTGCTCGATCATCTCCTGCGTGACCGGCCCTACCTGCCGAGCTACCACCTTGCCCTGCGGTGTTACCAGGAACGTAGTTGGCAAGCCAGGAATCAACCCTAATTCTGATTGCTGGGTCGGCTTCGACACAAAAATCGGATAGGTAATAAAATAATCGTCAAGAAATTCCAGTAGTCGCTGCTTGCCGATTATCTCAGTGTTGATCCCAAGAACCATCGCGTCATCAGCAGCGGCATGCTGGTCATGAAAAGACTGCAGTTCAGGCATTTCTACGATGCAGGGAGGGCACCAGGTAGCCCAGTAGTTAACCACCAACCACTTACCCTGGTAACTGCTTAGATTTACTTTATTTCCATGCACATCTGTCAGCGGCATATCCACGGCTAGCGCGGTTAGCGGCACGGCAATCGATAATAGCAGGGCAAACAATACTCGCATTATAAATTCAGACTTCAAACCTCACATCCTTCTTAGATCTAGGAGAATTTTTCCAGCGTTTAGTTCATATGTTTTTAGCATGACCAGCGACGATAAGCCGGCACAAAAAAAAGCCCGCTATATGCGGGCTTTTTAGATCTAACAGATACAGCTCTACTGAGCCAGATAATCCAGGTCGGATGCCTCGGTTTCACCGATTGTCCAGGCGCCTCGATTCTTTGCATGGGCAATCGCGTTAGCACGATCAGCGCCCTTGGCCTTGGGAATATAAAAATACTGACCTGGGAAAATCAGATCGGCATCTTTGATTTGACCCGAGTTCGCCTTGTAGATTAGCGGCCACTCGAATGGGTTTCCGTAAATGTTGTCCTGCCCGGCAATTGACCAGAGGCTATCGCCACCGACAACCAGGTAACCACCGATATATGGAGATTCTTCTTCAACCACTACGACTTCCTCGACCACTACTTCGGTTTGCATCGCCGCAATTGCTGCTGCAGCCGCATCTTCAGCCTTGTTAGCGAGGATCTTGGCACGCACGTTTTCACAGTCTGCGGCTGCTTGCTCCGCTTCTGCAATTACCTGGGCGTTTTCTTCCCACTCAGCACCGAGGTTTCTGGCTCGCGCGTTCTTGAGCTTGGCCGCATAAATAGCGTTTCGAACTTCAGGGGTTGCACCCTGACATTCTTCTTCTGCCATATCGGTAGCCATATCATCAGTCGAACTTTGCTGACAGCCGACGACCATACCGGAGGTTAAAACGGCAATCGCCGCAACCTTTAGGAGTTCTGTTGGTTTCATCTGTTGTTTTCTCCGAGAACTTTATCGTTTAACGAATTTAGTACTAATGTTTATTGGTTGCCCATTTTGCCAAGAAGACTACATTGATCAACCCTTTAGAGCAAGTTTTTAATGTAAATATTACTCAATTACGAAACATTATAGACCAGTTTTCCGAGCTTTGCCCGAAAGTGAAAAGTTGTCCTGATCAGGCATCCTCGGCGAATGCATTCAACAGTCTATTGATAAAACGACATCGTTAAGGTAAAACATCGTCAATTTCGATCGCCAGGGGCCCAGAAATGAGTAACGTCAGGCTCGTCATTTACCATAACCCCGGTTGCAGCAAATCTCGCGAAACGCTGCAGATACTGGATAACAACAATTTAAGCCCCACGATTGTCGAGTATCTCGATAATCCACCCACGCGGCAGGAGCTAAAGAAAATTATCGCTATGTTAGACATTTCTGCACGTGAATTGCTACGCACGACCGAACAGATTTACGCGGATGCCAAACTTGACAGGGAGGCCTTATCGGAGGATGAGATTATCGCCGCGATCTGTCAGCACCCGGAATTGTTACAGCGTCCGATCGTGGTTGCGGGTGAGCGGGCGGTAATTGGCCGTCCGCCTGCCAGGGTGCTGGATATCATTGCATAAAATACTGATCGTTTATTTCAGCCGGCATGGCAGTGTCGCGCGCATGGCCGAACAGATTGGCCTTGGCGTCGATTCCAACCAGGCTTGCGAGGCATTGTTGCGTAGCCTTCCGGGAGTATCGACGACCACCGAGCAGACTGTGGATACAGTTCCCAGCGAAGGCGTACCTTATGCCCGTATCTCCGATCTGGAAACCTGTGCCGGACTAGTGGTTGGTAGCCCTGGCTATTTTGGCAATATGGCTGCACCGTTAAAATACTTTTTCGATCAGACCAGCTCCCTGTGGCTTGGCGGAGCAATGATTGGCAAACCGGGTGGCGTGTTTACCGCTACATCGAGTATGCATGGTGGACAGGAAACTGTGTTGACCAGCATGATGCTACCACTGTTGCATCACGGTATGCTGGTAAGTGGTATCCCCTACTCTGAACCAGCAATCAATCAGACGAAATCCGGCGCAACTCCCTATGGCGCCAGCCATGTCGCCGGTCAGGAAGGCCAGGAGCTTAGTGAGCATGAGCGTCAGGCCTGCAGGGCATTAGGTAAGCGTATCGCCGATCTCGCCTGCAAACTGGCTTAAAGAATGCACCCGCTCAAGATCATCAGCATGTTGTCCTGGTTCAGCCTGTTTGTTTTCCAATGTGGGCTGGTTTGGCCAGGTTTCGAGGTGGATTATTACTGGGTACTTTTGTTGTCCCTGCCCCTGCTATTCCCGCTCAAAGGCCTGCTGAGCAATCGACTTTATACCTACCGATGGATTGGATACATGACGCTGGTTTATTTCTGTGTCGGTATCAGCGAACTGGTCTCGAATCCGCTGTTGCGCGTGTATGGTTTTGGCACCACGGTCTCAAGTACTCTACTGTTTCTGGCTAGCATCTACTATGCCCGCTACCTGGGACAGCAAGCGCAACAGTAAGCTAGTCCGAGGCTTCCAGCAGCGCCTGCTTGATCAACGGTATCGTAACTTTACGTTGTTGCGACAGAGATGCTCCATCGAGGCGCCGCAAAATTGCCATTTGCGTAGCAAGGTTGCGTGCATGGTGGGTCATTAAATATGAAATCACCTCCTCTGCTAATTCGATGCCGATCAGCTGCGCTCGTTTGCGCAGAATCTGGCGAATTTCGATATCGTCGCTGGAGGGCAATTGCAGCATCAGCCCCCATTGCAGACGAGAGCGAAAATCATCTAGCGTAGTTTCGAGCTCCTCTGGTCTATGGGCCATCGCAAACACGAACCGGTAATCTCCATCTCGACACCGATTAATTACCTGATAAAAACAGGCTTCCCATTCCGGATTCCCCGCTATCGCGTCGAGGTTATCGATCGCCAGCACATCGCAATGACTAAAGCCTTCGAACTCATTCGCATCGCATTGCAATAGTTGCCTCGCATCGTAAATTTGCAATGCCACATTTTTTTGTCGCGCAAAATCGGCGCTGGCATTTAGCAAATGAGTCTTGCCGCTGGCAGCCGTTCCCCAAAGCCCGATTTGAGCTTCACCATCACCCTGAATCAGTGCCTTCAGGCTGGCAATAATTAAATCGGCCCGGTCGGAGATGAAATTTTCAAAGCTGTACTGACGATCTAGCGAAAGCGGTAATGCTATCTGTTTAATTGTTCGCTCCGCGGCCGATATAGCTATAGTTCATAATAATCTGGGCCTCACGCTCACCGCTGACCTGCGGAAAGTCCTCCTGTTCCAGAACCTCTCCAAAATCGATCAATCGCTGTAAGTCCTCCGGACTGTTACGCAGTTGCAAACGATAGGTGATGACGTCTTTGTTGATCAGCGCAACACGCACGCTATCGACCACGTTTAAGGATTTGAGATACTTCTCCACCGCGATAAGATTATCGATACCCTCGAGCGAGGAAACGCTCAGTAACAGCGACTGTTCAACGCGCCGATGGTCTTCCAGTGCATACTCCAGCGCCAATACTTTGGCAAGATGCTTGATAGCCTGGTCGATTACCGCCTGTTTGGAAGAAGCTTCAAATTTCCACTTGAATATTTGCTCCGCAAAGCGAACGTCCCAGTCACCCTGCCAGCCTTTACCGCTACGACCTATAATCTGACCTACCAACAACGCATCAGGCGTGTAACGCGTGGCCATGGTTTTAATATTGTCGTATTGGCGTGAAACGATATCCCCAATCTTGACCAGGGCTATGTCCTGGAGGTCCATCAACGGGAACAATACCGGCACTGCATGGATCGAAGCGGCCCGGTCAAGCGCGTCGACCAGATCAGGCGTTGAGTCATCGGCAACCAGTTTAATATTTTCATTTACATCATAGGAAATCACCAACAGGGTATTCGGGCGTTCACGCCCCCATACCGGGAAATTATTTTCGCGTAATAAACTTTCGATCAATTGTTGATTGAAGTCGATACGCAGATAAAGACGCCCGGCGTCATATTCCTCGTCATCCGGCAAACTGCGGTTAATATAGCGAAATTGTTTGACGTAGCGGGCACTGCCCTGGATGGGTCGCTCAAAGGCAGGGCTGCGCAGGGCCTCATCCGAGCCACTGACTTTGACTATTACCTGTTTGAAAGCCTCGCTGAAGGATTCAAGCCGTAAACTGGTAGTCTGGTCGGCAACCGGCAACTCCACCGTAAACAGATCCTCGACGGTAACCGCTGCAGCGGGCCGATACAATGTACCCAGCAGCACCGCCATTAACGTAACAAGTTTGTAGGACTTCATCGTTTCCCTATTTTCATCAACGGACATTTGCATACAAGGCGTGTAAAATAACACACCAATATTATTTCCTGAACCTGCAAACCATGAATACCGAACCATCCCTTAATTATCGAGACGCGGGCGTCGATATTGACGCAGGCAACGAACTGGTGGAGCGCATCAAGCCGGCTATTAAATCTACCCACCGCGAGGGCAGCATCGGCAGCATCGGGGGGTTTGGAGGTTTGTTCGAACTGCCTTTGGAGCGCTACCAGAATCCGCTCATGGTATCAGGCACCGATGGTGTCGGCACCAAACTTAAGCTCGCTATCGAACTCGGCATACTTGATGGTATCGGCATCGACCTGGTTGCTATGTGCGCTAATGATATCGCGGTACTCGGTGCCGAGGCACTGTTTTTTCTGGATTACTACGCTACCGGTCGACTCGAGGTTGATCAGGCCGAACAGGTAATCAACGGCATAGCAGTCGGATGTCGACAGGCAGGTTGCGCGCTGATTGGCGGTGAAACCGCGGAAATGCCGGGAATCTACCAGCCTGGTGATTTTGACCTTGCCGGATTTTGTGTCGGCATCGTAGAAAAGGAGCGCATCATCGATGGCAGCCAGGTAGCCGAGGGAAATCGCCTGATCGCGCTGGCATCTTCGGGCGTACACTCCAATGGTTTTTCGCTGGTGCGCAAAATAATCGAGGTTACAGGCGCAAACCTGGCACAGGATTGTGGTGGTCAGTCACTTGCAGACGCATTGATCACACCGACGCGGATCTATGTCAGGAACCTGCTGGCGCTAGCCCAAAACTGTCAAATCAACGCCATTGCCCATATTACCGGCGGCGGTCTGGTGGAAAATGTTCCTCGCGTATTGCCGGAGAATCTCGGCGCCCGAATCGATTTGTCCAGCTGGCAACTGCCACCTGTCTTTAGCTGGTTGCAACAGGCTGGTAACGTCGAACAGCTGGAAATGCTGCGTACCTTTAACTGTGGGGTCGGCATGATACTGGCGATTGATAGCGCGCAGGAGCAGCAATGCCTGGATCAGCTCGAGACGCTTGGAGAAACCGCCTGGGTTATCGGCGACATTGTCACCCGTGGAGACCAGCCCGCGGTCATCTTTACATGAGTGAGCCTCTCAGGCTGGCAGTTTTGATCTCCGGCAACGGCAGTAATCTGCAATCTATAATCGATGCCATCGAGCTGGGCAGGCTTAATGCGCAAATTAAGGCGGTCGTTTCCAATAACAGCGCAGCCTATGGCCTGGTGCGAGCTACCCAACATGGCCTCAGTACCTGGGTAATCGATCATCGAGACTATCAGGACCGCGAGCAATATGATCGTGTATTACAGCACTATCTCGAATCCGTTGCTGCAGACTATATTGTGCTGGCAGGCTTCATGCGTATCCTCGGCCCCGGAATCATAAAAGCCTTTGAGCATCGAATTCTTAATATTCACCCGTCGTTACTGCCTGCCTATAAAGGCCTGAACACCCATCAGCGTGTGCTCGACGACCATGCAACGCATCATGGCGTGAGTATTCATCTGGTTACCGCGGAACTCGATGATGGTCCGATAATATGCCAGGCCAGATATCCAGTGGAGGCTGGCGATCGCGTCGAAGACCTGCAAACAAAGGGCCATCAACTCGAGCATCAGATGTATCCGCAGGTATTGTGTTGGTTAAGCGATAACAAACTAACAATAGAAGGAGGCCGGCTGTACTATGAAAAGGCCTTGCTCGAACAACCGATTTCATTTAATTCCTAGCCTGATACTGCTATCGCTGTCGCTAGCCTCTCCCGGATTGGCTGCCGAAGTTCCGCTACGATCATTCACTGCCAGTTACGATTTGTATAAAGGCAGCATGCACATTGCGGTCTCGGAAGTCAGTCTGCAACAAATGGACCAGCTGTGGCGTTGGCGCGCGACAACCACGGCACGGGGAATATATGCCTGGTTTATCAACAATAAACCCTACTCCGAGACCAGCTTCATCCAGGCTAATGATGAAATAAAGATCCAGCAGATTTTGCATACCGATCCCGGTGACCCCGAGAAAAATGAATCGGCCAGCTTCGACTGGGTCAGGGGCAGTGTCGAGGTGCTCAGGAAAGGCAAGCATAAACAGCTGACGCTAGACGCGGAGGCTTATGATTATCAAAGCATCCACCTGCTTGCCGTCTCGATGCGCATGCAACAGCTGAACGAGGTAACCGTAGATTATTACCGCAAAGGCAAGATAACCAGGTCAACATTAGTCTATAGCGGGAAAGGCAATGTCGATGTCAACGGCAAAATGGTGGCTGCCGAAGTTTTCGAACAGATGATTGGGAAATCGAAAACGAAGTTGAAATATTACTATGCAGCTGAAACCCCGCTATTGCCATTGCGGGTCGAAAAACTCAAACCCGGGAAGACTCCTGTCACTCTGACGCTGCGCAAAGTTAACTGGGATCTATAGGCGGGTAAAGCCTTCTTCTTTTTCCAGGCGCTTAATTTCCGTGGGCGCAAACGGAACTTGCTCAATGAAACTGGGGAGTTCGTTTTGCTCGATCTGGAGTGTCCGCATCATCGTCTGGCAGGCCTTGATATCGATAATGTTATCCTGATCCAGCAGGCGGGCACGCTCTACCATCGACTGGTTTAACCGGTAACCATCTTTCTGAAATAACTGCAGTTCATCACCGTGTAACACAATAGCAATTTTACTATGTTCATCTGGATTAAAGAGTTCACGTAAATCTTCAGCGCGGTTGAGTACCACATCGAGCTGCTGCTTGGTCTGCACGGTTACACTAAATACGTATCCGGGGGGTTCGGCTTCACCTAGCACGAGCGTTGAGCTGGCTGACAATACTATCGACAGCACGAATATCGACAGATAACGCATCAGCATACTAGTCGGAACCGGCAATCATCATATTATTTATCAGTATCGAACCGCAGCGAATGCTGCCGCGCAAATCAATATCCTTGCCGATTTCCACAATGCCTTTAAACATTTCACGCAAATTGGAAGCAATGGTGACCTCTTCCACCGGATAATCGAGTTTGCCGTTTTCGACCCAAAAACCAGCGGCACCACGCGAGTAGTCCCCGGTGACGTTATTCACCCCGTGCCCCATCAGTTCGGTTACCAGGAATCCACGATGCATCGTCGCAAGACATTCGGCAAAGGTCTTACCAGTGTCATCCAGAATCAGGTTATGTACTCCACTGGCATGACCGTTTGTCGTCAACCCCAGCTTCCGCGCAGAGTAACTGTCCAGCAGGTAATTCTGGACCACACCATCGATAACGAGCTTTGCTTCGCTTGTCGCCACACCTTCTGCATCAAAATTGGCCGAACTCAGTGCCCGCGGAATAAAGGGGTTTTCGTATAATTGCAAAAATTCGGGGAAAACGCGTTCTCCCTCCGCCCCCAGCAGAAAACTGGCCTTACGATACTGTGCGGCACCCCCGATAGCGGCAGTGAAGCTGCCGATGATGCCACGCGCCAGCTCGGGTACGAACAGCACTGGAGATTGCTGGGTTTTGAGTTTGCTGGCATCCAGTCTGCGCACAGTGCGTTCGGCAGCCATTTCGCCTACGCTACGCGCACTGTCAAGACCATCAGCATGGCGACTGATGTCATACCAGTAATCACGCTGCATATTGCCATCGGACTCAGCCACAACCGAGCAACTGATGCTATGCCGGGTTTTGTGCTGCGCCTGCAAAAACCCATGCGAGTTGCCATATACGGAAAGACCAGCACTCGAATCAACCGAAGCGCCATCAGAATTGACGATACGCGAATCAAATTCAAGCGCGGAATTCTCGCATTCAAGCGCCAGGTCGATAACCGCCTGCGGTTCGATATCCCAGGGATGATACAAATCAAGGTCATGGACTTCACTCGCCATCAGTTCGGCATCGGCCAGGCCGGTGCAGGGATCTTCTGACGTATAACGAGCAATATTGCACGCGGCCTCGACTGTTTTACGAATCGCTTCCGGGTCGAGGTTCGAGGTGCTGGCGCTGCCCTTGTGCTGGCCAACATACACACTGATACCGAGACCATTGTCCTGCTGGTGCTCGATAGTTTCCACGGAACCCATACGGGTTGCTACCGACAAACCCTGAGATACCGATAAGCCTGCCTCGGCCTGGGTTGCACCGTTAGCCTGTGCCATTTTAAGCGTATCGGCGACGATGTTTTTAAACGATTCCGCATGCGGGAATGCTAAGATATTGTTTTTTTCAAGGTCCATGGAATTATTTTATCCTACACAGTTATGGAAAAAGAAGCAGAGTTTGATGAAAACGAAATCGTTAGCAAGTCTCAACTCAAACGTGAAAGCCATGCTATCCGGGATCTGGGCAAAAGACTCGCTGCCTTACCCGCTGACCAGCTAGCGCGGATCCCGCTGGATGAACCGGTACGCGAAGCCATCGCACTCGCACAACGCATTCAAAACAAGCGCAGCGCGCTAAAACGCCATTATCAGTTCCTGGGCAAGCTACTGCGCGCTCGAGATACCGATCCTATTTTCGAAGCTTTGGCCGAAATTGATAATGCGAGTCAGCACTCTATCCAGCTGCATCATCGTGCAGAACGCTGGCGCGATCGAATCATCGAGCAGGGCAACGACGCGATCGATGCACTCGTCGCCGAGATCACCCATGCCGACCGCCAGAAATTACGCCAATTATGGCGCAACCACCTCAATGCCAAAACCGATGCCAAACGCATCCAGCATTCTCGCCTGATCTACAAAGAAATCAAGCAATCCCTCGATAACTAGTCGCAACTAATCGGGACTGGCGGGGATGACCGGCGTTTTGCAATCGACGTCGGCGTTCTGGGCACGGTTGCGCAGGTAGTGATCCATTAGCACGATGGCAAGCATGGCTTCCGCAATCGGCGTCGCACGAATGCCGACACAGGGATCATGCCGGCCCTTGGTACGAATTTCGACCGCGTTGCCATCGACATCGACAGATTTGCCCGGCAAGTGGATACTCGAGGTTGGTTTCAGTGCAATACTAACCAGAACATCCTGTCCCGACGTAATACCACCTAGCGTACCTCCCGCATGGTTCGATAAAAATCCGGCGGGAGTAATTTCATCCCGATTTTGCGTACCCTTGAGCTCGATGCTGCCAAAGCCGGCGCCAATCTCAACACCTTTGACTGCGTTAATACTCATCATAGCATGTGCAATTTCGGCATCTATACGATCAAAGATCGGTTCACCGAGACCCGGTGGAACACCACTTGCAACCACTGATATCCTGGCACCAATTGACTCGCCTTGCTTGCGCAACGCATCCATGTACTTCTCCATCTCTGGCACCATGTCGACATCCGGACAGAAAAAAGCGTTCTTATTGACCTCGTTCCAGTCGAACTTAACGGGTTTCAATGGCCCCAGTTGCGACAGGTAACCGCGCACCTGCAGACCGCATTGCGCGCTGAGATACTTCTTCGCGATACCACCAGCAGCAACACGCATTGCCGTTTCCCGTGCCGACGAACGCCCACCCCCTCGATAGTCCCGAAAACCATATTTCTGGGTATAACTGTAATCGGCATGTCCGGGGCGAAACTGGTTCATGATCTCGCTGTAATCTTTCGAGCGTTGATCTTTATTGTGAATCAGCAGACAGATCGGTGCGCCGGTAGTTTTGCCTTCGAAGGTACCAGACAGGATCTGTACAGTATCGTCTTCACGCCGTTGCGTGGTGTGCCTCGATGTTCCCGGCTTGCGTCGATCGAGATCATCTTGCAGATCGGACTCTTCGAGCGCGAGTCCCGGTGGACAACCGTCCACGATACAACCAATGGCGCTGCCATGGCTTTCGCCGAACGAAGTCACTACGAATGATTTGCCGATACTGTTTCCCGACATTGAACCTGCCCTGCATTGATTTCTAAGGATTTAGCACTAAGTTTAGGAGTGCGATGAGCCATTCTACTAAAAAACTCGGCATGATGTTTACCGCCGCTGCATGGATAGTCGGTTTTTTTCTGTTGGCACTGCTGTTTGCAAAAATACTGGACCAGCAGAATAACCCTAATCAGTCCCTCGCCACCCTGGCCTCGAGTGATTTTCGGGAGGTGGTGCTGTTGCGCAATCGCAATGGTCACTATGTATTCGACGGGGAGATCAACCGCCATAAAGTCACTTTCCTGGTCGATACCGGCGCGACTACGACGGCGATACCCGGAGGCATGCAGCAAAAACTGGGGCTCAAAGCCGGTCCGGCAACTTCGGTGTCTACTGCGAATGGATTCACCACGGCATATTTGACTCGCCTTGATCAGCTTGCTATCGGCGAAATCGAGCTTTTCGACGTCAATGCCAGCATTATCCCGGGTATGGGTGTCGACGAAATTCTGCTCGGTATGAATGTTTTAAAACACTTCGAACTCATTCAAAGTGGCAATCAGCTTACTATCCGACAGTACCAATAAAAATTCCGCGCAAGCCGCCTGATAACGGCATTATTTAAAAATCTGGCATTTTTTTCTGAACTTTCTAGAAATCGGGCTTCTCTAACCTCGCGTAATGGGGAAATAACCAGTACAACAAACTTGTCTAACTTGAGGATATATTAATGATTACAGCTAAGAAAACTACCGGAGTCGCCCTGGCCGCAGCTGCTGCCGCCATGTTCGCAGTTGCACCGATGAGCGCGTCGGCGGGTGAAACAGCCGGCAAATGCTTCAATGTCAATTCCTGCAAAGGCACCAGTGCCTGCGCCACTGCGACCACCAGCTGTGCCGGCCAGAACTCTTGTGCTGGAAAGGGTTGGGTTAAGCGTACCAAGGCTGAGTGTGAAGAAGCTGGCGGTAAATTCGAAGCCTGATCTGTATTTCCAACCGTCAAAAATGCACCGACCAGGTCGGTGCATTTTTTTGCCCGCTGGATACAATCATCTCGTGCAAAACTTCGACTTTCAGCGATGACACAGACCACCGATAAACCTTTTCTTGGATTCGGTCTGGGCCTGCGTGCGGAACATTATGAGGAGATACTCGAGCGCAAACCAAAAAATATCGACTGGTTTGAAATCTTAAGTGAAAACTACATGATCGATGGCGGCAAGCCGCTCTATTTCCTCGACACAATTCGCCAGGACTATCCGATGGTCATGCATGGCGTCTCCATGTCCCTGGGTAGCACCGACGAGCTCGATTTCAAATACCTGCAACAATTAAAGCAGCTGATCGAACGGGTTGAACCGCGCTGGTTTTCCGACCATCTGTGCTGGACCGGGGTCGATCATAAAAACATGCACGATCTGCTGCCGCTGCCTTATACCGAGGAAGCGGTCAACCATGTCGCCGAACGCATTTTACGGATCCAGGATTTTATCGGACAGCAAATGCTGATCGAAAATCTTTCCAGCTATATCACCTACTGTGAAGATGTGATGCCTGAATGGGAATTTCTGTCGGCGATCGCTGCAAAGGCAGACTGTTACCTGCTGCTCGATGTCAACAATATCTACGTGAGCAGCTACAACCATCACTACGATCCGATCGAATATCTCGAAGGGGTTCCTGCAGACCGGGTCTGGCAACATCACCTCGCCGGCCATACCAACGATGGCAACCTGATCATCGATACCCACGACCAGGACATTATCGATCCGGTATGGGCGCTTTACGCAGAAACCGCAAAACGATTCGGCCCGGTGTCAACCATGATCGAACGCGATGGCAATATACCCGGGCTCGACTCAGTGCTGGAAGAACTCGAGCAGGCGCGCAAGATTGCCGCGCCGTTTTATCAGTCCTGATTATGACGCATTTACGTGAACTTCAACTGCGTTTCCAGGATTACCTGATCAGAGGCGCGGACGATATCGAGCAGGATATTGTCAGCACCGCCGATGCCCTCGCCGAACACCGTCTCGGAACCTATTACAATGCCTATCGAATTCGTTTGATCGACTGCCTCGCGGTTGACTATTCCGCGCTGGAAAAATACCTGGGTCGCGAAGCCTTTGAAAACATGGCGCTTGATTACCTGCAACACTACCCGTCCACCCATCCCTCGGTACGCTGGTTTGGAAGAAATCTTCCTGCATACCTGCAGGATTTCTATAACGGCGACACGGCAGAATTTGTACAGGAACTGGCCAGTTACGAATGGGCTCACGCTATGGTGTTCGACGCCGCAGACAGTGCGCAGTTATTCCAGCTTGAAGACATGGCGCAGGTTCCGGCCGATGCCTGGCCGGAGCTCAGCTTTGAATTCCAGCCGGCCATGCTCTGGCTCGACCTGCACTGGAACGTGCCGCTGATAAAGACTGCGCTGGATGCGGGTACCGAGTTACCGCTGCAACAGCGTGCGGACTACCCACAGCGGTGGCTGCTATGGCGACAGGATATGAAAACCCACTGGCGTTCACTCGAAGTCCATGAAGCCTGGGCCATCGAACAGGCCGGTAACGGCGCAAATTTCGCTGAAATTTGCGCAGGTTTACTCGAATGGATCGACGAATCACAGGTCGCCCTGGTAGGTGCCGGATTACTCAAGCAATGGGTTAGCGATAAGCTGGTCGCTAACCTCAAGCATTAGTAATATTGGCAGGTGATGTTAATATTCACCGCATAACTAAAAATTCGGCGTACCTGGGAGTTTTCCTGGAAAACCGACCTATTTCATAAGCTTCTGACCAAGGAAACATCGCCATGACCAATCTTGAACCCAAATTAAAGGATCTCGATATTTTCCACGGATTCATTCGACGCCATATCGGCCCCGGAGCGGAAGACGAAGCCGCGATGCTCGCCGAGCTGGGAATGGAGAATATCGACGAATTGCTCGACAAGGTGGTTCCCGAATCGATTCGCCGACGCAAGCCACTCGAAGTCAAGGCAAGCCTGTCAGAAAGACAGGTGTTGAATCGACTTTACCAGATCTCGATTCGAAACCAGCTCTTCAAATCATTTATCGGCATGGGTTATCACAATACCCACACGCCCACGGTCATCGAGCGCAACCTGTTTCGCAATCCCGCCTGGTATACCGCCTATACCCCATACCAGCCCGAAATTTCCCAGGGGCGCCTCGAGGCTCTGCTTAATTTCCAGACCATGATCAGCGATCTGACCGGGATGGAACTCGCCAATGCTTCGGTGCTGGATGAAGCCACCGCCGCGGCCGAAGCCATGGCCATGTGCCACCGACTGTCGAAAAGTAAAAGCGACGTTTTCTACATCGCCGACAGCTGTCACCCGCAAACCATCGAAGTGGTAACCAACCGCGCCAAACACATGGGCATCAAATGTGTCATCGGCGATGCTTTCGCTGCAGCCGATAATCCCGAGCTGTGCGGAGTCCTGTTGCAATACCCTTGCTCTACCGGGGAAATTCTCGACTATTCCGAGCTGGTAACAAAAATCCATGAAAAGAAAGGGCTGGTTGTGGTCGCCGCCGATCTACTCAGCCTGACGCTACTGAAGCCACCCGGTGAATTCGACGCCGATATCGTGGTCGGCAGTTCGCAACGCTTCGGCGTACCGCTGGGTTATGGTGGACCACATGCCGCATTCATGGCGACCCGCGAAGCCTATAAACGATCCCTGCCAGGTCGCCTGATCGGGGTGTCACAGGACAGTCGCGGTGAACCGGCGATGCGACTTGCGCTGCAAACCCGTGAACAGCATATTCGTCGTGAAAAGGCGACCAGTAATATCTGTACCGCGCAGGCCTTGCTCGCCATCATGGCGAGTATGTACGCGGTATATCACGGGCCCGACGAACTGCGCCGCATCGCCCGACGCATCAACCGCATGACGACTCTGCTGGCCGCGGGATTGCGCGAACTGGGACTCGATGTTCAAACCGAGCATTTCTTTGACACGATTACCGTAAAAACCGGCAATGCAACCGAATTCATTATGGCTGCCGCGCGCGCCGAGAAAATCAACCTGCGCCAGGTCGACGCCGCCACCATCGGTATTTCACTGGACGAAATCGCCACCCGGGCAAACGTTAAAACCCTGTTTAACGTATTTACCCACGACCATGGCGACCAGATTACGGTCACCAGCCTGGATGAAAAAACCGGCAGCAGCCTGCCACCGAACCTGGTGCGCAGCAGCGACTTTCTGACCCACCCGGTGTTTAACAGCCATCACTCGGAAACCGACCTGATGCGTTACATGCGCAAGCTCGCGGATAAGGATCTCGCGCTCGATCGCAGCATGATTCCACTCGGCTCCTGCACCATGAAACTGAATTCGGCGACCCAGCTGATTCCGATTACCTGGCCCGGCTTCGGCCGAATTCACCCTTTCGTGCCGCTCGACCAGGCCCAGGGGTACCAGTTGTTGATCATCGAGCTCGAACAAATGTTGTGTGCCTGTACCGGTTACGACGCGGTTTCACTACAACCCAATTCAGGTGCCCAGGGAGAATACGCCGGCCTGCTCGCGATCAAGTCATATCATGAAAGTCGCGGCGAAGGACATCGTAATATCTGTGTAATACCGGCTTCGGCGCATGGCACCAACCCAGCCTCCGCGCAGATGGCGGGCATGAAAGTAGTGGTGGTGGGCACCGCCAAATCGGGCAATATCGATATGGATGACCTCAAGGCCAAGTGCGCGCAACACAGCGACAACCTGGCTGCGATCATGATCACCTACCCATCGACCCACGGAGTATTTGAGGACAATGTAACCGAAGTATGCGAGTTGATTCATCAGCACGGCGGACAGGTCTACATTGACGGTGCCAACATGAATGCCATGGTCGGGGTTTGTGCCCCGGGCAAGTTCGGTGGTGACGTTTCTCATCTGAACCTGCACAAGACTTTCAGTATTCCGCATGGCGGCGGTGGTCCGGGAGTAGGGCCGATTGGTGTCAAACAGCACCTGAAACCATTCCTGCCATCTACCAGTCAGAACCACAACGGTGGCATCAACAAGGTCTCCGCCGCGCCGTTTGGCAGCGCCGGCATCTTACCCATCAGCTGGGCTTATATCTCTTTGTTGGGTCGCGTTGGTTTGCCCAAGGCTACCGCGATCGCGATTTTGAACGCGAACTATATTGCGCACCGCCTGAACGATCATTTTCCGATTCTCTACACCGGCCCCAATGGCCTCGTGGCGCACGAATGTATTATCGATACGCGCATCGTCAAGGGATGCGGCATCACCGTGGACGACATAGCCAAGCGCCTGGTCGACTATGGCTTCCATGCTCCGACCATGTCATTCCCGGTTCCCGGCACATTGATGATCGAACCCACTGAATCGGAATCGAAAGAGGAAATCGACCGTTTTTGTGACGCGATGATTTCGATTCGTGGAGAAATTCGAGAGATCGAGGAAGGCCGTATGGATGCCGAGGACAACCCGCTAAAGCACGCTCCGCACACGGTTGATATGGTTTGCGCGAACGAATGGAAGCATGCTTACAGTCGTGAACAGGCTGCGTACCCGCTGGCCTCGTTGCGCGCCAGTAAGTACTGGTCACCGGTCGGCAGGGTCGATAACGTGTATGGTGACACTCATCTGATCTGTTCCTGCCCACCGCTGTCGGCATATGAAGACGACGAAGCGTAATCAGACAGCAAAGAGGTGCTTGCAGCCAACATACTGGCGCATTCAATGCCCTGTTCTGGCGTTATACACCCACTACTCGCTGAGATAGTATTGCCCGATGGCGATTAGCGTTTTTGATTTGTTTTCGATTGGTATCGGGCCTTCCAGCTCGCATACCGTGGGGCCAATGCGGGCAGCGCGGCAATTCGTGCAAGCGCTAAAGGACGACGGCCTGTTAAATCAGGTGGCAACAGTAAAGGCCGACCTGTATGGCTCGCTCGGAGCTACCGGCAAAGGTCATGGCAGCGACAAGGCGGTGATGCTCGGCCTGGAGGGTGAACTGCCGGAATCGGTTGATACCGATAGCGTCGAATCCAGGCTTGAGGCGATTCGCTCTACCCGGCAGTTAAATTTATTCGGCGAGCATGTCGTCAAGTTCGATGAAACAAAACAGCTGGTAATGCATCGCCGGCAGTCACTGCCGTTTCATTCCAATGGAATGAAGTTTTGCGCCTTCGACGCGCAGCATGAAATACTGCGCGACGCTACTTTCTATTCAGTCGGCGGCGGATTCATCGTCGATGAGACTGCCGCAGGTGCGGATCGTATCGTCGAGGACGATACCCGGTTGCCTTATCCATTTCTAAGTGCTGTCGATTTACTGATTCATTGTGCCAACCACGATATGTCGATCAGCGATGTCATGCTGGAAAATGAAAAAACCTGGCGTAGCGAGGCAGAAATTCGTGGCGGACTGCTGGATATCTGGAAAGTGATGCGCAGCTGCGTCAACAATGGCTGCCGTAACGAAGGCATTTTACCGGGCGGCATGAAGGTAAAACGTCGCGCCGCCGAATTATCCCGTAAGCTCAGGGGCCAACCCGGTATTACCTATAAAGACCCGCTAATGTGTCTCGATTGGGTCAATTTGTGGGCGCTCGCGGTAAATGAAGAAAACGCGGCTGGCGGACGCGTGGTTACCGCGCCGACCAATGGCGCCGCGGGCATCATTCCTGCCGTGATGCATTATTATCAGCATTTTTACCCGGCAGCTGATGACGATGGCATTGTTCGCTTCCTGCTTACCGCCGGCGCAATCGGCATCCTGTACAAGGAAAACGCTTCGATTTCAGGCGCCGAGGTCGGCTGTCAGGGTGAAGTCGGAAGCGCCTGTTCGATGGCGGCCGGAGCGCTGACCGAGGTTATGGGCGGCACCCCCGAACAAGCTGAAAACGCCGCTGAAATAGGCATGGAACACAATCTTGGCCTGACCTGCGATCCGGTCGGTGGACTGGTGCAAGTACCCTGCATCGAGCGCAATGCGATGGCTTCGGTCAAGGCGATCAATGCTGCTCGCATCGCAATGCGCGGCGACGGCCAGCATTTTGTTTCGCTCGACAAGGTAATAAAGACCATGCGGGAAACCGGTGCCGACATGAAAACCAAATACAAGGAGACCGCCCGCGGGGGCCTGGCAGTGAACATTATCGAATGTTAAACGAAACTCAGAACTGGCTGCATCCTTACCTTGCCCTGTTTGGCGACAACGTCTGGTTACAGGCTGCAATCGTTATGCTTGCCTCGCTTTTACTTGCCTGGATATTCAACCGCTTTATCAGTGCGGCGCTTAGAAACCTGGTAGCGCGTACCCGCTTTACATTCGACGATCATTTAATCGACCACTTGCACAACCCGATCTTTACCAGTGTGATCCTGATTGGCGCGGCGCTGTCGGTTAATTTGCTGAAGATTGGCAATCCGTTTGATTCGATCATTTATTCAGTTTTGCTAACGATCGCGTATTTTGTCTGGACAGTTTTCTTAATACGTGTCACGCGTTCGGTATTGCGCAGTATCGCCGACAACGATCAATACGTTGCGGTGTTACATCCGCAAACCCTGCCACTATTTGAAAACATCGTCTTCATCACCATCATCGTACTCTCGGTCTATATCATATTCACCGCCTGGAACGTCGATATGACCGCGTGGCTGGCATCGGCTGGAATCGTTGGAATCGCGGTAGGCTTTGCCGCCAAAGACACGCTCGCCAACCTGTTTTCCGGCGTTTTCATCATGGCTGATGCACCCTACAAAATCGGCGATTTTGTGGTGCTGGATTCGGGCCAAAGAGGTGAAATTACGCACATAGGTATTCGCAGTACGCGCTTGATGACGCGTGATGATATCGAGGTCACTGTACCAAATTCGGTAATGGGCAATACCATGATCATCAACGAATCCGGGGGTCCCGCGGAAAAATTTCGTATCAGGGTCGCAGTCGGAGTTGCCTACGGTTCCGACATCGACAGGGTGCGCGAAGTTCTGATGGATATCGCGCTGACTGACGAGGCAGTATGTGAGGACCCAGAGCCACGGGTCCGTTTTCGGACCTTCGGCGCTTCCGGCCTTGATTTCGAGTTACTATGCTGGATCGATCAGCCGGTATTGCGCGGGCGCATAATCGACGCCCTGAACTGCAAGGTATACAAACGTTTCATCGAAGAAAAGATAGAAATCCCCTATTCCAAGCACGACCTCTACATCAAGGAAATGCCAAAGTAGATTCCGTCGTTGGGCTTCGAGGGGGTCAGAGCAGGTTTTCGGTACTTTCCGAGCGAAGGTTGAATTCTATGGCGAAAAATCGTGGTCCGACCCCGAGGATTCAGGACTGGGAACGTCGGGGTCAGACCAGTTTTTCTCCAGCACTTTCCCTTCTACTAGGCTGTTACAGAAAAATCTGCTTTGCCCCCTCGAAGGCCACGGGGGAATTGTGTTTACTCGCCGAAAACGGTGACGATGGATTTACGCACAGCGGCCACCAGTTCATCCAGCGTCGCTTCATCGGTGGTCAATGGCGGCGCAAGGCACACTACTTCGCTGCGCATCCGCGTAAACAGGCCATTATCGATCATCGCGCCGGTCATTTTTGCTCCCACACCCCACTCGGGCGGGTACCAGGACTTAGTGGCCTTATCTTCGACCAGCTCGACGCCGCACATCATGCCTTTGCCGCGCACATTACCAACATGCGGATGGTCATCCAGCTCGGCATGCAACTTGTCCAGCAGATAGGCACCCTTGGTCGCCGCCTGCTCAACCAGGTTTTCACGTTCGATGAAATCCAGCGTTGCCAGCCCGACCGCACAGGTGGTGGGATGACCGCTGTAAGTGTACGCGTGCATCCAGGGTTTATCGCTGTCACGAATGGTTGCCGCGATCTCGTCGCTGATACCGATGCCCCCGAGCGGCAGGTATCCCGAAGTGATCGATTTGGCGAACTGAACCAGATCGGGCTGCACCCCATAGTGCTCGAGGGCAAATATTTTTCCGGTACGACCGAAACCGGTGATGACTTCATCGGCCACAAACAGCACTTCGTACTGGTCACAAATTTCACGAATCCGCGGGAAATAATCGTCGGGGGGAACGATGACTCCACCGGCGCCCATGACCGGTTCGGCAATAAACATGGCCACTGTTTCGGGACCCTGCCGAAGAATCTCCTGCTCCAGTTCGTTGGCTGCCGCAATACCCAGCGACGAACCATCTTGCGGTTCCGGGTAGTGATATGGATCCGGCGCCGGGATATGGCTGAAACCGGGAATGCGCGGTTCAAATGAACCCCAGTAACCCGCTATACCGGTGGCACACATCGCTGCAAAAGTGACTCCATGGTAGCCCCATATGCGGCTTATCACCTTGGTTTTGTCAGGTTTGCCTTTTGCTTTCCAGTAATAACGTGCCAGCTTGAAATTACTATCGGTAGATTCGCCGCCACCTGAAGTGAAGTAAAAATTATTGATTTGCGGGTAACAGATATCGGCCAGACGCTCGGCCAACTCAATTGCCGGTGCATTGGAACTGCCGTTATAGCTCGAGCAGTAAGCCATTTGCTGCATCTGCGTGGCTGCAGCATCAATCAGCGGTTGGCGTCCATGACCACAACTGACGTTCCACAGGCAGGACAGGCCATCGATGAAGCGGTTACCATCGGCATCGATTAAATGTGAGCCCTCCGCCTTGACCCAAACCCTGGCATTGGCATGAGCCGGGTTGAGGTGCAGTGGGTGGATCATGTGTTCCTGATCCTTTTCGATTAAAGCGCTATTGCTGAGAGGGGCATTCATAATTAATACTCGCTGTCTTGGCAGTTACCGGTCGATCGGTACCAGGAAGCCAGTATTATATGTAATCCTGAAGTCTAATAAACCTTATTTCGAAGATCAGCCCGATAGTGCTCCCGACGCAGCAGGATCTGGCGATTAATTCTGCGCTGACTGGACTCACCGGGCGCACTGCTCTGACAATCCGGTCAAGCTGGGTTGGCGGTCTATCCAGCATTCTCCGAGCACTGGATTATCAGTTCGGCCATGGCCTCGTTTTCGCCCAGGTACTGTGTTGTCTCGATTCTGATATGCGGATACCTGGTGCGGGCGCATTCGAGTTCCAGCGGAATATCCCTGGTGACGTGTTTACCGGCAGCGAGAAAATAAGGCACTACGATAATTTCGCTTGCCCCCATTTCAGCACAGCGCTCTATGCCCTGATGGATATCAGGGTTCGCGAGTTCCAGGAATGCCGGCACGACCGCTTCAAAATTACCCTGTCCGAGACCCTCTACCCGCGTCGCCAGTCGACTCACTTCGTCGTTGGCGTTCTGATTACGGCTACCGTGCGCAACCAACATCAAAATTTTCATTCATCAGATCTCGTCTAGTGTATTACAGCATTTTCCAGGTGTAATAAAGTCGCCATAAAATTACGCGGCTTTCCTGATATTACTGGTTCAGAAGGCATTGTACGCAATAAAAGCGGCTTTGGATTCCTTTCCAGCGGGTTTCAATACACCTGCCGCCACTCAGCCGATTATTCCCATCCCTGATTGTTTCGGCCAGGGGTTTAATTTCAAACGATTGCAGCCCGGCGAGGCCGGGTACTCGAGGCCTTTCAGTTGATGCCGTTCAGTTTCATCATCAAATCCTTTGCTTACTCTAATTAAGGTCTGAAAGAAACACGTTAAATCCCTGAGTAAGAATCGATTAATCACTTGAACCCATGCTCAGATGGAATTACAGTGAGACGATAATTACAAGTCAAACTTTACCGAAGGGCATTCGAAAATGGTAAAACTCCTGGTAAAACTCGGGCGTTTTAACACCGTGGCGATCATTACGATTATCGCGGTGGTCGCATCGATTGCAGTTACCGCGAGCGCCGTCGCAATCCTCAACAGTTACGGGTTTGATATAGAAACCAAACTGGCGATTATTTTTGCAGGTTCAGTGCCTCTGGCCGTAGCGCCCCCGATTTGCTGGGTCCTGGTTAGCCTGATGTTTCGTATTTACCAGCTCGAAGAGGACATGCACAAACCGCTCAGTCATGACTCGTTGACTGGATTATTAAGCAGGCAGGCTTTTTTCGACCGCGCGAACAACTACGTTTCCCTCGCTACTCGTGAACGAACCATTTTTTCGGTAATGATTATCGACCTCGATCAATTCAAGATAATCAATGACAAATATGGGCGCTCTGCCGGCGACGCGGTATTGAAACTTTTCGCCAATGTCGTTAACAGCGTGGCTCGTCGCAGTGATATTACCGGGCGCCTTGGAGGTGAGGAGTTTGCAATGGTTCTGCCCAGTACTACCACCCGGGAAGCCATCGAATTCTCTGATCGCTTGCACAACGAGATCAACAAAGCAGTATTAAAGTATAACGACAGCATCATCACTTATACCGCCGGTATCGGGCTAACTTCATTCGTACCCGGCACTTCCGTCAGCATCGATGAACTTCTGGCGCGTGCTGACCTGGCCCTGTACCAGGCAAAACAGGAAGGCCGCAATCAAACCTCCACCTTCAATCCGGAAGTCAAGAAAGTTGCAACTGGCTGACCTCAGCCACCTGCCCGGGCATGGCTAGCTGTGATCTACTAATAACCGGGGCCAGGGTTATCGATGGCAGCGGCGCGGTGTCACAGTTTATCGACGTCGTCATCGACCGCGATCGTATTGTCGACCTGGGCGACTGCCGGCATTGGCAGGCAGATACACATCTCGACGCCGCTGGACTGGTGCTGGCACCGGGATTTATCGACAGTCATACCCATGATGATCTGGCTGTGCTCAAAACGCCCGATATCCCGTTTAAAATTTCCCAGGGTGTGACCACGGTTGTCGCCGGTAACTGCGGTATCAGCCTCGCTCCGTTACAACCAGGAAACAATATGCCACCACCTTTTCCGCTGCTTGGCGAAAAAGAAGAGTTTTGTTTTCCATCAGTATCAGCCTATCGCGACGCCCTGGCCCAGTCGCCCAGTGCAATCAACCTGGCACTGCTTGCCGGTCATAGCAGTTTACGCCTCGGCAACATGGCCGACCGACTCGAACAAAGCGCAGACCAGGGGGCAATAAGACAGATGCGCAAAGACCTCAGGCTAGCGCTACAGCAGGGCTGCATCGGACTGAGTACCGGGCTTGATTATCCGCCTGCAGCATCGGCTTCAACCGATGAAGTGGTACAACTTGCGGGCGTACTACGCGAATTTGACCACTCGGTGTACGTAACTCATATGCGTGATGAAGGCGACCAGGTGCTAGCCGCAGTTGAAGAAACGCTTGATATCGGCCGGCGTGCACGGGTTCCGGTCATCATCTCTCATCACAAATGCGCTGGCCCCAACAATTATGGTCGCTCAAAACAAACCCTCGAATTGATCGATCAGGCTCGCTCAGCAAAGCAGGCTGTGAGCCTCGATGTCTATCCTTACATCGCCAGCTCTACCTCTTTGTTGGCGCAGTTTGCCAAAGACTGCGAAGCGGTACTGGTTGCCGAATCAACGCCACACCCTGAATGCAACGGCTTACTGCTGGAGCGTATAATGGCGGACTGGAAATGCTCGCTCGAGGAAGCCTGCGAGCGGCTTTACCCGGCTGCCGCTATCTACTTTCAAATGGATGAAAGCGATTTGCAGCGCATCATGAAACACCCCGCGGCGATGATTGGATCCGATGGTATCGCTTCAATGCAAACTCCTCACCCTCGCCTGTGGGGCACTTTTCCGCGAGTACTTGGTCACTATGTTCGTGAAAAGAAGCTGTTCGATCTGGAAACTGCGGTACATAAAATGACCGGCCTGACAGCGAGCCGCTTTGGTCTCGAGAACCGCGGGATTATCGCCATTGGAAACTATGCCGACCTGGTATTATTCGATCCCGATACAATTATCGATCGCGCCAGTTTTGAAGACCCGGCACAGTTCAGCACAGGCATAATCAGCGTCTGGGTGAACGGTCAGCTCAGCTGGCATGAGCAGGAGTCGAGCGAGGTTCGAAACGGCCGTTTTTTAACCCACTGAGTTGCTCGATGAGCGGTTTAAAATCGCTGTTATCGGAACTTGGCCGCTGTCGGCTATGTGCGGGCAGTTCAGCATCCCTGGTCTGAATGTGAACTAATATCTGAATCGAAAACCAGGATAAAACAAATTTTACGAGGTCGAGAGCTAATGAGTGATGACATTCGCCAACGCATGTTTATCGAAATGGAGCAGAAAACCGCATTTGATGAGGCGCGTGACGCCGCCTACGCCTATGCCGACCGGGTGCTTGAACGTAATGTTTTTCCGACCCCGGAGGCTATTGCAAATCTCGCCCGCTTCGATGAACCGCTGCCCGACTCCCCGGGTGACGCGCTGCAGATTCTGCGTCAGCTTGACGAGTACGGCTCTCCCGCAACCGTGGCACAAATTGGTGGGCGTTATTTCGGCCTGGTCAACGGCGGGGTGATACCGGCGACACTGGCAGTGCGCTGGCTGACCGATTTCTGGGACCAGAATACACCGCTATACCTTTCCTCACCGGTCGCATCACGGCTCGAAGAAGTGACCGAAACCTGGTTACGCGAACTGTTTGGACTCCCTGAATCTACCATAGCGGGTTTTGTCAGCGGTTCATCGATGTCAATTTTCTGTGGCCTTGCCGCGGCCAGGCACAGAAATTTTGCCCGCCTCGGCTGGGATATAAATCGCCACGGATTCATCAATGCGCCACGCCTGCGTATCGTCGCCAGTCGACAAACCCATGGCACCGTCACCAAGGCAATCGCGTTACTCGGTTTCGGCATCGATAATGTCGAGTGGGTGGACGCCGACGCGCAGGGTAGAATCGATGCGCAACTGGTTCCCGAACTTGATCAGTCGACAATCCTGATCCTGCAGGCCGGCAATGTGAATTCTGGCGCCTTCGATGATTTTGCCAGCCTGTGCCAAAAAGCCAGGCAAGCCGATACCTGGGTACATATCGATGGCGCTTTCGGGCTCTGGGCTGCTGCCAGTAATCAATTGAAACACCTGACACAAGGAATCGAGCTCGCGGATTCCTGGTCTTTTGACGGCCACAAAACCCTGAATACTCCCTACGACAGCGGGGTCATCATGTGTCGCGACCGTGAAGCATTGGTAAATGCATTGCATGCTTCGGGTGCCTACATCGTATATAGCGATAATCGCGACGGTATGTTGCATACACCGGAAATGTCACGCCGCTCGCGCATTTTCGAGCTCTGGGCAGCACTCAAGTATTTGGGCAAATCCGGTATCGATGACCTGATTTACGGTTTTCATACCCGCGCCAGGCAGTTTGCGGATGAACTCGGGCAGTACGGATTTGAAATTTTGAATGAAGTTGCCTTTAACCAGGTGCTGGTAGCCTGTGACAGCGACCTGGAAACCACCGAGACGATCAAACATGTCCAGCAATCGGGCGAATGCTGGATCGGGGGCACCCAGTGGCAGCAACGCAGCGTGATTCGAGTCAGCATCTGTTCTTGGGCTACGACGTCAGCCGATGTAACCCGCTCGGTCAGGGCTTTCGTGGATGCTCGTGAGCAGGCGCGTAACGCTCAGTCATGACTCCCGATACCTTTTTATTGCTCGTCATCGCCTGCCTCGCGGTCAACCTGTCGCCCGGTCCTTCGGTACTGTTAGTTACTTCGGTTAGTGCGGCCAACGGATTCAAGGCTGGCGTCTTTGCGGTACTGGGCATGACGGCAGGAGCCTTCTTACATGTCGTATTGGCTGCCAGTGGAGTTGCCGCGATTCTCGCAACAACTCCCGTCGTCTTTGCGATCGTGCAATATTTAGGTGCAGCCTACCTGATTTATCTCGGTATCGACCTGTTAAAATCGAGGCCACCAGCCACAGCCTTCACATCCTGTCAGCCTGCCGTAAATGGCTGGCAGTTCTTTCGTCGCGGATTACTGGTCGATTCACTCAATCCCAAGATCGCGTTGTTCTTCCTCGCTTTCATTCCGCAATTTCTGAATACAGTCGAAACTCCCGGATTCCTGGTGTCAGTGGCCCTGGGTTCGGTCTTTCTGATCACTGGAGCCTTCGTAAATGGGTCGATCGCCTATCTGGCCGCCGCCGGCGCCATGCGCACGCGCGGCAGGGTTAGCGCATGGGTGCAGCGCTGGATTCCCGGTAGCGTACTGATTTTCCTGGGATTACGCTTACTCTGGCAGGAGAACTAGCCTGCACATTGCATGAAAGCTAGCTTCGTCCAGGTATATCGACAATGAACTCCTGTTTACTATAGCCATGCTTCGAGTCCCTGGCGCGAACTTTCACCTTGCTCTCCCCGGCGGGGACAAATACACCAGACAGCGAACGGGTGAAGGGCTGCTCGTGTTCATGGGGATGATGTAATACGCGGGACTTCAGTAACTTACCATCCAGGGTCACCACATCCCATTGATTTGCATAATGATGCCAGCCCTGATCGGCATGCTCCAGGGTAACCGAGAAAGTACAGCTGGCAGGGCATTCGACACTGACTTCGACGATATGGACTTCGCCGGCATATGCGCCCGGAGCCAGCAGTAGTAATCCTAAAATAAATCGTTTCATTGACATGGTCTCCGCTTATTCAACCGGCCGTCCACAATTCCAGCAAAACTGGAATGAAGCACCGTTTTGCTCCTGGCAAGTCGGGCAAGACCAGTCGTCGGTTTCCCCGCTACTCAGGATACCCTGTATGATTGCCTGTGCCTGCCCGAGCCTGGTTTCGTCCTCGACCCACAGTTCAGGCCAGGTATCAAAAGTAGCCAGATCGCCTGCGCCCCCGGCAGCAAACTCGTTGACGACAATGGTTTCAATGCCCTCCTCCTGCAACACATTTTTCAGGTTGAAGACGATTATACGATTTTCATGCGTAAACAGCTTCTTCATCCGTTGCGGGATTTGCGAATTAGCTCATATGCGGCCTTGATCTGCTGGGTTTTCTCGGTCGCGTCCCTGATCATCTGTTCGGGTAATCCTTTCGCGACCAACTTGTCCGGATGATGTTGCGACATCAATCGACGATAGGCTTTTTTGAGTTCGGCATCGCTCACCCCCTCGTCTACCCCCAGTAACCGATAAGCATCCTTGAGCGAAGTTTTGGTGGTGGCTGCATCATAACCACTACGCCCAAAGCCCGCGCGCAGCATTTCCTCGAGTCGATCCAGCTGTGATGGTGCAATACCCAGATGATGACAGATATTGATCAACGCTTCTTTTTCAGCCGGATGCATGACGCCATCGGCGTAAGCCGCCTGCAACTGAATCTCGAGAAACATCTGTATCAGGGTGGTACGTCGATGCGTCTCACGTCTGAACTG
>CAWCBX010000061.1:0-34783 GCA_963793595.1 uncultured Gammaproteobacteria bacterium
ATTTCAAGTCTGAGCGGCAGAAAAGGGTCGTAAGCAGAAGCTCAAGCGTCGACTGCGAGGGTCTGCTTTTCCCTGGGTTTCCACCGAAAGCGGGCGAACAATTTTTTAAAGACCAGATAAGTTGCTAGTGCTGCATCTTTGTCATAATGGTGTAAATGGCGCGATCAAATACCGATGATGATTCGATACACTTTACGCGTCCTTCGCGCAACTCGATGGCAAAGTTGTTAATCGTCATGTTTCTTACTTTATGACCCTGGCGATTAACAAAAACGATGTTGCCGGTCACGTTACTTTTCCAGGACAGGCGCGCCACCAGGGTTTTTGACGGCGATTCGATAAATTCTACCCAGCTGCCGATTTCCATTGCCTGTGCCTGTTCCAGGTAACCATCCCCTTCCTCGAGCAGGTCGAAAATGTCATCGTCATCTGAAGACATCACGATCTCTTCATCGACCGTGATTTCACCTTCCTTGACACCCGCAGTGAACTGGTTGAGATCATGGATGACATCGCTAGTCTCAGCGGCGTCGATAATGGTGATTGAATCGTCGTCCACCTCGTTTTCAACAATCTGTGATTCACCGGATGCGCTGGTAGAGATTTCGATATCGATCATCTCGGCAGCATCGATACCCTGTGCCTGGGCAAATGCCTCGGCGCCATTGTCTTCCGGCCACACGGTCTGGTCATCGACGCGTGTCACTATATTCTTCGAGGTTTGCTTGACGATCTTGGAGTGTTCCTGGGCGAGCATCTGGAATATACGGTTTTGCACATCGATGCTTATTTTGACCAGTTCCATACCCTTGGAAAGTGCACGTAGCAGCGCCGGGATCGTTTTGATGATTTTGACGCGATCAGCTTCGCTGAACTTGGGTATTAGTGTCCAGACGAAGGTAGTAGATATGCGTTTCAGGTTTCTCCAGTGATTCGATGATTCACCCAGTGACAGGTAAGCGTTGAACAATACCGAGGTCCAGGTAGTTTCGAGGAAATCGATCACTTCAAAGCTCAATTCGCGATTGTTAGTCAGTTTGCGAACCAACGCGGCGGCAGCTTCCTGGGCCTGCTCAATTTGTTGGTCTTTCTGCTGCTCCCGCTGCTGCAGCGCCTGTTCCGCTTTTTCAATTTCTTCACTTTCCCCGCTGAGAAAGTTTTCAAAATTGATGAATGCTTCCTCGAACACACCGATATCCTGGTCGAACTCGTTGATCAGGAAGTTGACAATTTCTTCGATCTTCTCGATTAATGGTTGTTCGTCACTATGGTTGTCACTCCAGCCGAGCGATGCACGTGAGATGCTGTCGAGTAGTTTTCTCGCCGGGTGTTTCTTCTGATTGAAGAACTCCTTGTCGATAATGGCGACCTTGAGCATTGGTATCTGCAGCCGCCCGATCAGAACTTTTATCGGTGCGGGCAGGGCTTCGTCATCAAAAAAGAAATCAAACAGCATCGAAACGACGTCGATAGTCTGGCTGTCGGCCGCGTTAACCTGGCCCTGGTTCTGCTGCATGAATGTGGCCAGTTGCTGATGCGTTTCGGCGCGGAAATTTTGCGGGTCGATTGCGGTTAGCGGTTGGGTCGGAATATTCGTGTTTTGCAAATTCGTTAGTGCCGCAACGAAACCACCGGCTTGCGCAGCGCTTAAGATGCCACCGCCAGCAACACCACCGCCTGCAACACCACCGCCAGCGACACCACCACCTGCGACACCACCACCAGCGACACCACCACCAGCGACACCACCGCCTGCGACACCACCACCAGCGACACCACCACCAGCGACTCCGCCACCAGCGACACCACCACCAGCGACTCCGCCACCAGCGACTCCACCACCAGCGACTCCGCCGCCAGCGACACCGCCACCTGCAAGACCGGCTTGAGCGGCAATTCCACCGCCGGGTGCACCCGCGGCCGCCTGTTGTAATGCCGCAAATAGATTACCGTCACCGGCAGCACCTGCCATCATGCCTGCGCTTGCCGCGGCACCAAGCGCCATTGCCAGCGGCGAGTTTGCGGCCGTATTATCGGGAGTTTGCTTGATACGATTTGCCATGAAACGCGTGGTTCGTTTCATACGTTCCTGGTCAGCCTTGAAGCCGGGTAATACACCCTTTTCGACAAAAAGCTCGTTCAATTCCTTGTAAAAATGCCCCAGGTTATTCATCACGTACTTTTCGAATAACTTGTAGAAGATCAGTTTGACCTGGATATCGGTTTCAAGTAGGTCTGATGCCTTGTGGAAACAGTCGCAGATGGCCTTCGGATCGAGCGGGTTATCATCCTCTGTTATTTCCTTGCGTCTAACGACCAGCTTGAGACGCTCGGTAACCGCGAACAGGTCGTCTTCGAAATTGGGTCGCGCTCTTGAAATCATATTTTCAATGGCGATATTGTCTTCGACGTCGTCGAGTTCGACCAGGGTCAGTTCGTCTTCGTCTTCGTCTTCCAGGTCCTGGGTGGTGGTTTTGCCGGTGATAAAGCTTTTGAAGCATTGCTGCATTTCGTAATCGAAGTGTTTCTGCAGACCATCGCGTTTCAGCCTGATTTCGCGCATCGCTTCAAAATACATGTTGCGCTCTCGATCGTTATCGACCTTATCCGCTAATTCGAACATCGCATCATCGACGCTCTCCATCAAAACACGGATCAAATCACTAAGCCCGTCCAGGGCAAAGCGTTTAACCGAGTTGAAAATGGGGTTTTTTCCGCCAGAAGAATTAACGACTTCGAGTTTGGGTGCCAGCATTTGTTACCTGTCTTCCTCGCTTATCTGCCCTGAATCTTGTTACACACCTGCCCAGGGGCTAAAAAAACGACGCTAAAATTTATAAAAATGATAGTGTGACGGGATTCACACATTATTAAGTTGTGAACTAAAGCATAGTAGCTATTCCGGTTCGTATACGACCATCTGTAGCCAAATCACCACCGTTCGTCGGTAACGTCAAAAATTTAATGACTCATGGGAGGTTGATATCGGCGCTTTACTGTGGCAGCGCAATCGGGAGAATAGTGCGGGTTAAAATCAACAATGATTTCATGAAGCGTTTTTATCTCTTTTTCACTGTACTGATGCTGCTTTCCGCGCCGCTGGTTGCGGCTGATAAACCACGGCGGATCGTGTCTATCGGGTTATGCACCGATCAGCTCCTGCTAATGCTCGCCGAGCGGGAACAAATCGCCTCGGTGTCGGTTTGGGCACTCGATGAGAACATGTCCTACATGATCGATGCAGTGGGCGATTTGCCGCTCAATAATTCGTCGGTCGAGGAAATAATCAAGTACCAGCCGGACCTGGTGGTGGCGAGCGAGTATGCCGCCTGGGACACGGCAAAATTTCTGCGTCAGTTGGGTTACAAGGTGAAGCAGATTCCGCTCGCGCAATCGATTGCCGATATATACAGCCTGCTGCGGCAGTTTGGCGAATGGACCGGCAATCAGCAACGTGCAGAGAGTGTGATCGCACAAATGCAGTCGGAGCTTACCGGGATTCAGCAACGCTATGCCGGGAGGCCTGAAAAGACGGTGATCGTTTACTCGCCGAACGGCTTCACGATCGGCGCCAATACCCTCGAAAACGACCTTTTTACCCACGCCGGTTACATCAACCTGGCCGCGAGCATGGGGATCGAGGGATTTAAACCGATTGCGCTGGAAACCCTGATCGCCGCAGACCCCGACGTGTTACAGATTGATCGGAACCTGTCGCGCCCCGATTCACTCGCCACGGCATATGTCGGTCATCCGGTACTCGATAAATTGATCGAGCACCGTGAGTACCTGGATATTCCGACCCGGTTGCGCATATGTGCCGGGCCGATGATCACCGAAGCGATTGAGAAGATGGCGCAACGCCGGTGAATATAAAGGCACTCGAGCCGCGCGTTCTGTACGCAATCCTGTTGCCCGTTTTGCTGCTGGTGTGCCTTTTTGCGCTCAACGTCGGACCGGTCGAAATCGATCTCGGCAAAGGTATGCGGGACTGGTTCAACGAGTTGACGACGATTGAATCATTGATTTTGTTTGATATTCGACTGCCGCGTTCGCTACTGGCGATGTTTATCGGTGCCACGCTGGGCCTGGCAGGCGCGGCGCTGCAGGGACTGTTGCGTAACCCGTTGGCTGAGCCGGGTATTATCGGCGTATCCAATGGTGCCGCACTCGGTGCGGTAATCGTGTTTTACTATGGCATGGCAGGCTTCGCCTGGTTCCTGTTACCACTGGGCGGTTTGATCGGTGCTCTCATCGCCGTCTCGATCATCCTGCTGCTGGTGGGGCAGAGCCGCTCGATTATTTCGTTGATTCTGGCCGGCATTGCCATCAATTCAGTCGGCGGTGCGCTGATCGCGTTGGCTCTCAATTTTGCGCAAAGCCCTTACGCTATGCAGGAAATTGTTTTCTGGTTGCTCGGCTCGGTTGCGAATCGCAGTATCAACGAGCTGTTTATCGCGCTGCCATTCATGCTGGTGGGCTGGGGCATGATTCTTTACTGCGGTCGTTTTCTGAACGCCCTGACCCTGGGTGAAGAGACCGCAAAATCAATGGGTTTTGATGTCACCCGGCTGCGCCTGGTGCTGGTGCTCGGCGTCACCGCGAGCGTCGGTGCAGCGGTTTCGGTGGCGGGCAATATCGGTTTCGTTGGCCTGGTGGTACCCCATTTGATGCGGCCCTTTGTGGCTTACGAACCCCGACGCCTGCTGCTGGCGAGCGGAGTGGCTGGCGCGATTCTGTTACTGGTCGCTGATATCGCGGTGCAATTGCTGTCGAGCAATGGCGAGATGAAGCTTGGCGTGATTACGTCGCTGGTGGGCGCGCCATTCTTCCTGTTCCTGATTTTGAAATCGAGGAATGTATTGCAATGAGCCTGCTCAGTGGCCACAACATCGATTATCGCATCGAGGCGATCAGGATACTCGAGAACATCGATATTCAGGTCGAAGCCGGTGAACTGGTAGGATTAATTGGTCCCAATGGCGCTGGCAAGAGTAGCTTGCTGCGCCTGTTGACGGGCGTGGAAGCCTGTACCGGTGGCGAAGTTCGGTTCGAAGATAAACTCCTCGCGCTGATACCTGCCATGCAGCGAGCACAGCGCATGGGCTACCTGGTGCAGGGCGCCATGGCTCACTGGCCATTCAGTGTCGAGAAGGTGATCGAACTGGGACGCATTCCTTATCAGAAATGGTGGCAACAGGCTTCAGGCGAAGACCAGCAAAAGGTCGAGGCGGCGATGGCAAAAACCGAGACCCTGGCTTTTCGCAATCGCATCGTCACGACTTTATCCGGGGGTGAGCAAACCCTGGTAATGCTGGCGCGAATTTTCGCGACTGAACCCGAATTAATCTTTGCCGACGAACCGGTGGCCGCGCTCGACCCTTATCACCAGTTACACGTGATGGAAATTCTGCGCAACCATGCGGCTGAAAATCGGGCTGCGATCGTGGTATTGCATGATTTGAGTCTCGCGGCCCGGTTCTGCGACCGTCTTTACCTGTTGAATCATGGCAGGCTGGACTGCAGTGGCAGTGTCAGCGAAGTTCTGACCAGGGAAAACATCGCCCGGGTCTATGGTGTCGATAGCCATATCGAGTGCAGCGAAAAAGGTATCAGCGTGACATCGCTATCCCGCGTCAGCGAGCATCACCCCTGATCAGACAGCTTTTGATCCGCTCGAGATCGAGCGTACGCTCCAGTTCATCGGCGAGCTGGTCGATCGCGTTTTCGCGCAGTTGCAGGTAATCCATCTGCTCTACCTGGCGCAAACCTGCCCAGCGCAAAACCGCAGCGCGACTGGCGGATTCGTCGAACAGCCCATGCAGGTAGGTTCCGATAATCTGGCCGTCGGTGGTCATCGCGCCGTGCGGACGATTATCGATGCTGGCGAATGGATTGCTTAGCGCCGGGCCGGTTGAGGTCCCGGCATGAATTTCGTAGCCACTGACAAAGGCGTCTTCCAGGGTCAGATAGCCACTGACTCTGTTTAACTGTTTCTCCGCTGCGAGCGTCGTTTCGATATCGAGAAAACCGAAACCCTGGCTGCTGCCCGCCGCGCTTTCAATCCCCAGCGGGTCGTGAATCGTATGTCCCAGCATTTGCAGGCCGGCACAAATGCCGAGTAATTTGCCGCCGAAGCGGCAGTGTTTCTGAATCGCTGTATACCAGCCCTGGTCTTTTAAAAACTGCAAGTCGGAACGCACCGATTTGGATCCCGGTAATATGATGAGGTCGGCTGCCGGGAGTGAGTGCCCGGGGCCGACAAATTCAAAATCGATATTGGGGGACAGCCGCAACACGTCGAAATCAGTGTGATTGCTGATGCGCGACAACACCGGTACCACGACCTTTATTGTTTCGGACTCGGTATCAACCCTGTCGGCGCCACGGTCGATCGCATCTTCGGCCTCAATGTGCAGCCCTTGCAGGTAATTGACAACCCCGAGCACCGGTTTGCCGGTTTTTGTCTCCAGCCAGTCGAGGCCGGATTGCAACAACGAGATGTCGCCGCGAAAGCGGTTGATGATAAATCCGATGATTCGATCCTGCTCTGACTGTGACAAAAGCTCGAGCGTGCCGACCAGTTGCGCGAATACACCACCGCGATCGATATCGGCGGCCAGAATAACCGGGCAGTCAACTGCCTCGGCAAAACCCATGTTGGCAATATCGCCTTCGCGCAGGTTAATTTCGGCCGGGCTACCGGCACCCTCGACAATGATCGCGTCGTATTGCCGGCTAAGTCGTTGATGTGATTCGAGTACTGCGGTCATCGCGATCGTCTTGTAGTCATGAAAACCAACCGCATCCATATCCTGCAAGGCCTTGCCCTGGATGATCACCTGCGCCGCGGTATCGCTGTTCGGTTTCAGCAATACCGGATTCATATCGCTATGTGGTTCGAGCCCACAGGCCTGTGCCTGTACTGCCTGTGACCTGCCGATCTCACCACCATCGATGGTAACGGCACTGTTGAGGGCCATATTTTGCGGTTTGAAGGGGGCGACCCGGAAGCCCTGGCGTTGCAGGATACGGCACAGGCCGGCGACGAGCGTGCTTTTACCCGCGTCCGAAGTGCAACCCTGGATCATCAGTGTTTTCGAGTTCATCTGGCTAACTAGCTAAAACGGAGGCGCCATTCTAGAAATACCAGGCGAGTTGAGCAAACACAGATGTGCTGATTGCAAGAGGCTCGTCGGGAATCCCGGAGTCGATACCGCCATACTCGCTGCCGTCGCTGCCGCTGGGCAGGTCTATTCCGAGCAGTAATTGCAGGTCCTGTTGTAAATCGTACCGGCTGATTATCTGCACTAGCATCGAATCATCATCGAGGTTTCTGAACATGCTGCCAGTGAGCAGCCACAGAGGTGTCAATTCGACAGTCGTTGCGGCGGCGAAGTAATTTTCTGCGAGAGTGAACAATTCGCCACGTTCGATACGAGCCACCAGTTCAGGATTACGGCTCAGCGACTGCGGATCGTAGTCGCCATCATCGATGCCGAAGCCGTTATAGAAATACTCCAGCGTCAGCGTCAGGTTTTTTCCGCCAGCGACCCAGGCATAGGACCAGTTCACGACCGCGCTGGTGAATTTTTCGTCATCGGTATCGGTCAGCATGATATCGCCGCGCCAGATGGCTCCTGCAAATTCGACCACAGTGCCCACTGCAATAATTTGTGCGTCGTAATGCTCGGCGGCCAGTAGGTCAAACTCGCTGGAATCGAGAAAAAAATGGTACTTGAATGCGAAGCTGGAAGCATCCGCGGTCACGTCATCGTCATCGTCGCGACGACCCACCCCGACCGCCTGCAGATCGTTCCCTGAATCGAGCAAATACTGGGTATAGATCATGTCATCGCCGGTCTTGTACTCGGTGTCGATTGCGGTTGGATCGAAGGGGTTGAAGAAATCGACCGGGTTGTAAATTATGCCATTGCCCCAGGACACTGCCTGACGACCAATTTTCAATACGGTTTTAGCCGAGGTATGGCTCAGGTATAGCCGGTCCATGCGATGGGAGATAACGCGGTCGTCCCGGTCGCTGATGCGCCGTGATAAATCGAAAACCCGCCGGTCATCATCGGTAAGTGCTGAATCGTTAAAACCGAATTGTGGAAACCGCTGTTGGAATTCGAGCAGATCACCCTGTCGCGCCTGTAATTGATAATCGCTATGCCAACTCCAGGCACCCTTGTTATCCGACAGGTTGACGCGCACATCGAGCGCGGTATCACTCGCGGGATCATCGCTGAAATTCTGTAGCAGGCTGTCGCCTGGAAGATTCACCACGCTCAACTGCGGCTTGATGTGGCCGCGCAGTTCGAAGGCCGCCGCATTGCCTGCATGCAGAGTTATGAACAACGACCCCATTACCGCGCCAGCGGCCCCCCAGCGCAGGCTGGGTTGACGTATCGGAAGCTTGCTTCGACACCATCCTTGAAAGATCCCGATACGTCGGACCGCCGCTTGCATGGGGAAGACTGTGAGGAGCGCGGCGAAGATCCTACTGAGCTTCATCGCTGATAATTTTTCCGTCCTGCATTTTGATCAAGCGCCTGGCGTAACTCATGACGCGCTTGTCATGGGTGGCGATGACAAAGGTAATGCGATGATGTTCATTGAGCTCGGAAAACAGTCCCATCAGATGGTCCGCGGCGACGCTGTCGAGGTTGGCGGTAGGCTCGTCCGCCAGTACCAGATCTGGCTGGGAAACGATGGCACGCGCTACCGCGACGCGTTGCTGTTGGCCGCCGGAAAGATGTGCCGGGCGCCGGTCCTCCATTCCTTGCAGACCAACCTCCTTAAGAATTTCAACCGATTTACGCGCGCGTTTCTCAGCTGCAACTCCCTGCACCTGCATGACGAACTCGACGTTTTCCTGCGCACTCAATACCGGAATTAAATTGTAGGCCTGAAATACGAAACCGATGTGATGCAAACGCATATCGGCCAGCGACCCGCGATTGAGCTGGTCGATGCGAATATCGCCCATGCGAATTTCGCCACTGTCCGGAGTATCCAGTCCGCCTATCGCGTTGAGCAGCGTGGTTTTGCCTGAACCCGAGGGACCGGACAGGCAGACAAATTCGCCTTCCTCGATGGTGATGTCTACGTGATCGAGACCGGTGATTACTTCGTCACCCTGGGTAAAGGTTTTACATAACTGATGGCAGTGGATTGCGCTCATTGTATCTGTGTATTTAGAATCAGGTTGTGTTCAGGGCCTGTACGGGGTCCATTTTGGCGGCCCGCCAGGCGGGTAATATGCTGGTGAGTATGCCCAGAATGATAACTACGGTATTGGCCATCACCATATCGTAAAGGGTCAGGCTTGGGTACAGTGTACTGCTCGCGCCCATCATCGCCATGCCTTCGGCTACCATCGAGATGTCTAGCCCGCTCTCGAGTGGTTTGATAGTCAGTATCGCGAGGCTGTTACCGACGCCGAGACCGATCAGCAATAATAACAACGACTCCAGCAAAATCTGGTAAACAATCAACGCTGGGCGCATACCCAGCGCCTGAATCAGGCCGATTTCGCGTACACGCTCGAAAATCGCCATTACCAGGGTATTCACCAGGCCGAAGGAAAGCGCCAGAAAAATAATGATGACCCAGACCAGCACGAAGCCATCCATCATGTTGAACATCGCCGCGAGGTAGCTGTCGATTTCATACCAGGGTTTAATCTCGAGTGAGGCCGGTATCGACTGCCTGATTTTCTGGTACAGGGTGTCGATGTCGCGGTAGTTTTCGTCGACGATTATAATTTGTGATACCCGGCCTTCGATTTTGAGCAACTTCTGCAAGGTATCGCGCGCCGCGTAGACATTGAGCTCCTCCAGGCCGGGCATTTCGGCGCGGTAGATGCCGACGATTCTAAAGCCGCGTTCGCTGATATTATTGTCCGGATCCTGGCTCATGACGACGACGCGTTTTCCGAGGCGGGTTTCGAGGCGCTGAGCGAGTTTGGCCCCAATTACGAGGCCCTGGTCCTGGTTGGATGTGAGGAATCGACCGGCACTTATTTGTGCCGGGATGCCACTGATATCGGTCTCGGCATCGGGCTCGACGCCAATCAGGTTGATACCGCGAGATTCACGTTCGCTGGCGATTACCGCTGGCAGTTTGATACGGGTAGCCCAGCGCTTCGCGCCGGCCTGATTCAATGCGACCAGCAATTCGCCATCGGGCTCGGGTATGCTATTGACCACGCTCGGATCGTCGAGAAAGTCGGGGTGCTGAATCTGGATGTGCCCGGGCAGGTTACGAATGCCCTGGTTGAGCATGTCATCGACCATGCCTCGCATAAGCGCGGTCATGAAAATCATTGCCCATACGCCGATCGAGATGGCGCCGAGCATGATGTAAGTGCGCCGATGATTGCGCCACAGGTTGCGCCAGGAGAGGACGAAAATCGTGCCAAAATGAAATCTGAACCCTGCCATATCAAACCGCTCGCATCGCTTCAACCGGCAATAACCGATTGAGGCGTAACGCTGGATAGATCGACGCCAACAGGCTAGCGAAGGCAACTATTCCGGGACCCAGGGTAAGTGAAATCAATGAAATGGCAGGATGCAGGCGCTCCGGCAGGTTGAATTTGACCGCCATTTCCGCCATCCCGGGATAGGAGAAACCGACCAGGCTGAAATACCAGGTGATGAGCGCTCCAAGGGTTATGCCCAGCAGCAGGCCGAGTCCCGCCATCATCCCGGTTTCCAGTATTACCAGTCGCGCCAGTCGCGATGGTTTCAATCCGAGCGCCATCATTGTGCCGAACTCGCGGGTGCGTTCGAGTACCGACATCAGCTGGGTGTTCAGTACGCTGAATGCCACCAGTACGATGAGCACTATGTACATGAACCAGGCGCTGGTCATATCCGCCTGGATAGCCTGTTTCAGGCCGGGCTGCAAATCATCCCAGTGACGTAATGCGACCTGTTTTTCGTCACTGAGCAGCGTAGCGACCCGGGTTTGCAGCTCCTCGACAGCGTCGATATCGGGGGCGCGAATGACAATGCTATGACCACGTCGTTGCATCGCGAACACATCCTGGAAATAGCCGAGATTGATCTGCGCCACGGAGCGATCAAGATCGGCAATACCCGATTCGAAGATACCGACTACCCTGACAACAGCGGCGGCGAATGAATCATCGAAGCCGCTGCCGAGGAAGCTGAGTTCGTCGCCGGGTTCAACTTTGAGATTACGCGCCAGTACCGATCCGATGACGATCTCAGCACTTGCTCCGGGTGTCAGGTAGCGCCCCTGTTTGATCAGGCCGGGGAGGGTGGAGACCTGTGGTTCGTATTTGGCGTCGACACCGAGAATCTGCAATCCATACGAACGCTCCTCACTCGAGGCCAGCGCAAATCCTGCGGCGCGCGCGCTGATACTGGTCAAGCCGAGCTCATCGCGCAGGCGCTGTGCGCTGTCAGCCACGTCGGGCAGGGTATAGCGCATTTTGGGTTCATCCAGGTAGCGTGGATGCTGCAACTGGAGATGACCTGAAAACGCCTGCAAACTATTGTCGATCATCATGTCGTAACTGCCAAACTGCAGCGAGATAGCAAACACCAGTAGCGTGTTGGAGAAAATCATTGCGCCGACCGTAAGCCAGGTGCGACGGCCGTGTCGCCACAGGTTGCGCCACGCCATGCGCAGGCTGACATCTTTCACTGCCGCGGGTTCCTGAGGTTGGAGAGCGTAAACTGATTGCTGTTCATCTCGATATCGAAATCGATAGCTTGCACTGTCATTTCGGTCCATTCATCGGGGGTTTCGAGTTTTTGCATGCGCACCGCCGAGGCGATGCTGCGGCCATCCATGATTTCGATCGCGGTTGCGTTCATTTCCTTGACCAGGATGTTGTCCTGATCCCAGAATTCCTGGCGTAGCATGACGAAGTCATCGCGAATCACGAGGATTTCCTTACCCCAAACCACCGCTGCCGCCTCGTGTGGAATCGACTCGATCGTATATTGAACATGGTTGTCCCGGGTTTCAGTTTTAAGCAGGCGATGCTCGTACTGATCGATGATATCGGTGGATTTACTGATATCCTTGTTGGAAAAATCGCTGCCCATCCAGCTCTGGCTCATCATCGAAGCCGGGACTTTGAGGATGCGATTTATTTTCGGGGAAAAAGTCCACATGCTCTGGTCCCTGACCAGGGTACCGTTACCCGCGTCGCGTTTCGGTTCGGTGACGCGCACCAGTGACAGCTTGTCGCCCTCGGTCCAGGCCTGCATCGAAAAGCTGCGTTGCCAGTCGCTGCGACGAATGGTCATGGTCATTTCGGAGTATGACGTCACCCCGCGCCAATGCTCCATCGCTGCACGAATCAGTTCGCGTGGTTCGGGGGTATCGACTTCGGTTGCCTGTACGAGTGGGGTAACAGCCAGTAGACCAAGCAATAGCAGGCTGGACCTGAAATTCAGTTGGGCAAATCTATCAAGCATTCCGCGCACTATCTCCATGTTGTCATTTCGGGTTACGAGCCGAAGCGTCGGGTCGCGAATCCCTGCAATGATATTTGCTTATACTATCAGTCTGGCGAGCCAGTATTTACTGACGCTGAACAAGAGAACCTGCGCGCAAATACTATGTGGGTTTTATGCCTCGCGTCAACGAGCCAGATTAACCTGATAAAAACCAGACCCTGCTAGATTTTCCGGCCGACGGGAGTATATTGGTAACAAACCAATCGAGGACCAAACCACCATGAGCGACGACGTCAAAGATAACCTGAAAAGCCAATCGACCTGGAAACGCGGCCTTTACATGCTGCTGTACATGATTCTTCTCGCGTATTGCCGAAGTGGTGCTGGGTGCAATCGTCATTTTCCAGTTTCTGCTCAAACTGTTCACCGGCGAGACCAATGAACGCCTGCGTAAACTGGGGCAGGGTTTGAGTACTTATGTATACCAGGTCTTTCAGTTCCTGGCCTACAACAGCGAATATCAGCCGTACCCGTTCGGCGCCTGGCCCAAAGGTGAACCCAACCCGGCCAAACTGACCGCTCGTACCGATGCGGAACAAACCTGATCAAGCTTTCCACTATCGGGAATCGAGTCCTTCGATAAAGCTTCTTTACTGACATTACAAATTAACCGGTAAACCGATGAAACTCTACAACGCCTGGTTGCGCACTATTATCCTTATAGCCTGGGCTAAGGGCAGACTGACGTGACCAGGGTATAAACCGGTATGCTGTTGATCCCGCCAGTCCCGCTGAGCAAAGTGATGATTCTGACAAGCCGGTTAATCGTTGCCTGTGTGGTTTTACTGTTCGGTGGCTGCGCCAGCTTGTCGCCTGATTTTGAAGAACCCTCGTTGCAGATAAATTCGGTCAGGCTGATCAATTTCGACGGTATTTCGCCCCAGTTCGAAATAGACCTGCATATTGTTAACCCGAACCGGGATGCGCTGGATTTAAAAGGGTTGTCGTATACGCTTCATCTGGCCGGTAAACAGGTGGTTTCGGGCGCCACCAGCAACCTGCCGGTGGTTGCAGCTTATGGCGAGGCCGACTTCAAGATCGACGCCAGTGTGAGCCTGCTCGATGGGTTGCAATTGCTGAGTAAATTAATAAATGAATATCAGGAAAATATAACCTACGAGTTTAATGCGAAACTGGATCCGGGCGGTTTTTATCCGACGATTCCGATTACCAGAGAGGGCGTGCTTAATTTTAGATAAAGTTTTCAGCCAACCCGCTGAAGGCACGGTTAACGCAGTTTTCGAACCCGATATTTCTTTCCCTTGATTTTGCCTTCGCCAAGGATTTTCAATGCCTGTTTGGCGAGCGGACGCTCGACCGCAACATAGGCAAGCTTGTCGAAGATATCGATTTTACCGATTTGCCTGCCTGGTAAACTGGTGTTTGCGGTCAGGGCGCCGAGAATATCACCCGCGCGGAGCTTGTCTTTTCGACCACCATTGATGCACAGTGTGACCATCGGCGGGCTCAGTCTGAAATTTTCACGCGTTTTTAACGTGGCTGTTGATTCAACTTTGACGGCATTGTCCTGATACTTCGCTATCGCATCGACCCTGAATTGTTCGCTTGCCAGGAACAGGCTGAGGGCCAGGCCAACATTACCTGCGCGACCGGTGCGGCCGATGCGGTGGATATGCACTTCGGGATCCGGGCTAAGCTCGAAATTGATCACCGCGGATAGATCCTTGATATCCAGTCCCCGCGCGGCAACATCGGTGGCAATCAAAATCGAACTGCTTTTGTTGGCGAACTGCACCAGTACCTGGTCGCGGTCGAACTGCTCCAGATCGCCATGCAGGGCCAGTGCGTGGAAGCCTTGTTGCCATAAATCGTCGCTCAGTTCCTGGGCCTGTTGTTTGCGGTTGCAAAACACCAGGCTGGATTCAGGTCGGTAATGCTGTAACAGCGCGACCAGGGCCCTGGTTCTCTCGCCCTTTTTTACTTCGTAGAAAACCTGTTTGATTTTTTTATTGTGGTGGCTCGCCTCGACGCGGATATCAACCGGGTTGCGCTGGATGGCGTCACTGATAGCCTTGATCTGCTCCGGATAGGTTGCCGAAAATAACAGGGTTTGCCGCTCGCGTGGCATCTCATCCATAATCAGCATGATGTCTTCATGAAATCCCATATCAAGCATACGGTCGGCTTCGTCGAGCACCAGGGTCTGCAGTCGGTCGAGCTTCAGCGTGCCTTTTTCAAGGTGTTTCAGTATCCGCCCCGGGGTGCCAACAACGATATGCGGTGGCCGCTCCAGTGCAGCCAGTTGCAGACTCATGGGTTTGCCACCACAAAGGGTCACGACCCTGGTATTGGCCAGCCTGCTCGCCAGGCGGCGAATTTCGCTACTGACCTGGTCGGCCAGCTCGCGCGTCGGGCAAAGCACCAGCGCCTGGGTCTGGTACGTCTGAGCTTCCAGTTTGTGGAGCAGGCCTATGGCGAATGCGGCGGTCTTGCCGCTGCCGGTTTTTGCCTGGGCGAGTAAATCCCGGTTGTCGAGCTGTACCGGCAAGCCCTTTGCCTGTATCGGCGTCATCGCCTGGTAGCCCAGTGACTCGATACTGGCGAGCAGTTCGGGTTTGATCGGTAGCGAGGTAAAGCTTTGTGTGGTCACGTTTCAGGCCCGGGCCGGTTGGTGGCGCATCATAGCAGAATTAAATATCTACAACAGGCAGGTCTGATTTTCATTGCGCAGGGCAGCTGTTATATCGCCTGCCTGTTGGCGCCTGTCGCCTAAATAAGTGCTGTGGGGTCACCATAAATTCGCTATAAGTAAACGGCGCGCCCCGCTTGTGAAAATATGGGTATGTGTCTGGTAACGCAATACACGCCCTGTGCTTTGCAATCATGGTTGGGCTAATGGGAGTCACGATGAAGTTAAGAATAAAAATAAACCTGATTTTAGGCGTGACTTTTCTGGTTGCGCTGTTGTTGGCAGGGGTTAATTTCTACCTCCTTACCCAAGACAATGCCCTGCAGCAGGTCACCGACCAGGCCGAATTGATCATGCAGGAGGCACTCGCGGTGCGCAGTTACACCATTAATGAGATTAGGCCCCTGCTCGATCAGAACAACGACGACAAGTTTCATCCGCAAATCATACCTGCCTATGCGGCAACGCAGACCGCAAACCTGCTGCGACAGTCACGCCCGAATTATAGCTATAAGGAAGCCGTGTTTAATCCGACCAATCCTCGCGACAGGGCCACGCCAGCGGAAGAGGAGATTATCAGGCAATTTATCGCCGACCCGGATCTGACCCAGCTCGTTGGCAGCCAGGAAGCAGGCGGTGTGAAGAAACTATATATTGCTTACCCGATTCGCATCATCAATCCCAAGTGCCTCGCCTGCCACAGCACCCCGGAGGCAGCGCCTGCAGCGATGCGTGCTATCTATGGTGATGGCGGCGGGTTCGGATGGCAATTAAACGAAGTCGTCGGTACGCGGATGGTGGCTGTACCCTATACGTTGCCGGCTGAACTGGCGAGTAAAACCTTTTTCAGTTTTCTGCTCTCCCTGGCGGTCATATTTCTGTTACTTTTTTTCGTTATCAATATCACTATTCGAAAACTGGTACTTACGCCCGTTTCGCGACTAACCCGGATGGCCGATGAACTCGGTAAAGGAAACCTGAAGAGTGTGGAAATCAAGGTAAGCGGAAAGGACGAGCTTGCGGAAATGTCGGCGGCATTCAATCGCATGCGTCGAAGTGTTATCAAGATCGTTCAATTAATGCGGAAAATGCAGGCCAAGCTCAAAGCCAAATCCTGAATATGTTTGACGCCTCACTGCAACTGTTTTGCACTAGCAAATCGGGAACACTAACCGGTCTGTCCCGGAACTGAACGATCAAGGCGAAGGTGATTACTTTTTATCCAGTATCGAGCGCGATAAAAAGAGAACAAAGAACCTGTAGTTTCTGTGAAGTAGTTGTATTTGGTTAAGATTTGGTTCAGGTAGTATGGTCTACTGTTATGCATAATTGATCTTGGGCGATGGCTGTTTATGGGGCAAGACACTTCATTTGACCTGGAAAGTATCCTTGCAAGATTGCAGAATCGGCGTGAGTTTCTGCAACTGTTCGGCAAGGGCCTGGGCTATGGTGCGCTGGCCACCATGTTACCCGCCTGTGGCGGCGGTGGTGGTTCGAGTTCCTCGGATGAGGATTCACCGGTAATACTGAAACCTGTCAAGTCCCTCCCGCAAGCCCTGAGTACACGGTGCTCAAGCGCACCAGCTTCGGTGCGCATCGCGACGAACTGGCGGCGATTAAAAATCTCGGCATTAGTAATTATCTCGAGCAGCAGCTCGCATTGCCGGCCGCTGATTGATGTCAGCGCGCTGGAAGCGGAAATTGCCAGGCGCAATTTCCGCTGACCCTGCAAACTCCGGCCAGTTTTACTGGCAGACTTTCCCGGATAATATTTTCAATGTCGCGACGCAGATGATCTGCCGCGACCCAGTATCGGCAGATGTTCAGCGAGCGCCAACTGTTTGAAATCATGGTCGAGTTCTGGAGCGATCATTTCAATATCCACCTGGTCAACGGACTCGGCCCGACGCTCAAGCCCTTCGATGACCAGCAGGTAATCCGCAAGCATGCACTGGGAATTTTCAGCGATCTGCTGCATGCCTCGGCGAAGAGTCCGGCGATGCTGTTTTACCTCGATAACTTCTTGAACCGGCTGGCGCGCCGAATGAAAACTATGCGCGCGAACTGATGGAGCTGCACACGCTCGGCGTCGATGGTGGTTATACCGAAACTGATGTCAAGGAAGTCGCGCGCTGTTTTACCGGCTGGACATTGCGCTTTCCCGATGATCTGAGCGGTCCGACTACGGCGAGTTTGTTTTCGCATCCGTGATTCATGACGACCTGGAAAAGACGGTACTCGGTAATCCGATTCCAGCGGGTGGTGGCCAGGCCGATGGCGAGCAAGTGCTCGATATTCTCGCGTCCCACCCGTCGACTGCGACCTTTATCGCCACCAAGTTGTGCCGGCGCTTTATCAGTGATACACCTGCACAGACAAGCGGCGATCGAAGCGGTGGCCAACGGCTTTCACCAGTTCAGACGGCGATATCAAGGATACCCTGCGTGCGCTGTTTGCGACGCCGGCGTTTCTCGAGAGTGCCGATCGAAGTTTACCCGCCCGAGCGAATACCTGGCGGGGTTGGTGCGCGCGCTGGCGCCCGATACCGGTTATCCGCCCGACATGGTCAGTCCTGGTTTTACGCGCAAAATACTCGGGCAGATTACCGTTTTACTGGCCGACCCCGGATGGCTATCCGGACGATAGAGAGCTACTGGGCCAGTACCGGTGGCTTGCTGAACCGTTGGCGGCTGTCTTTCCTGAGCTTTGCCGGTATCATCCCGGGCGATCCTCGATATCGATTACCTGCCAATGCTGAATGGTGCCGATACGCTGGCGACGGTGGTCGATGCGATTACAGAGGCGGTGCTGATGCGACCGCTGTCAGGCGAAGATCGCGACATTATCTTGCAGTGGCTCAAGGACTAGTACGGAGTAACCGAAAACGAGACACTGGCGGCTACTGTGCCGGAGCAGGTATCGGCGCTGGTGGCGGCGGTGCTGATCAGTTCGGTTTATTTTCACTTGCGCTAGGAGAAAATGGTGTCGACAACCAACCCAATTGCTGCCCATCCGACGCTTCCCGATCACGATATCCTGGTATGCATTTTCCAGCGCGGCGCGGCCGACGGTCTTAATGCGTTGGCACCATATGGTGATCCTGATTACGCCGGATTGCATCGCCCGACGATCAGGGTACCCGATCCTGCCAGTCAATATTAATGATCCTGGTATCACCGATTACGCGTTACACCCCGCGTTAGATCCTTTGAAGTCGATATACGATGCGGGTGACCTGGCGCTGGTTCACGCCACCGGCGTGCCGCACCAGATACGCTCGCATTTCTCGGCGCAGAACCTGATCGAACGCGGTGTAGTCGACAAGCTCGGACCCAGTACCGGCTGGCTCGGTCGTCACCTCGCGTTGAGGCCACCGGCGTCGAATTCGGCGTTTCGCGCAATTGCGATCAGCGGCAATGTGCCAGTCGCACTGAGCGGCGCGCAGGACCCGCTGGCGATCGATAATCTCAACGACTTCGGTTTCGATCAGGGTATCATCGACTCGGGTTATCCCGCAGGTGCTCGCCGACCTGTTTCGCAATCCGGTGCCGTTTTTCGGGCCGGCCGGCGCCGCGCTGGCGGCAATGGAAGAATTGCAGGCTGGCGGATCTTGCCATCGATACGCCGGATAATGGCGCGGTTTATCCGACTGAACAGCGCGCTGGGCAACAAGATGAGCAGGCGGCGCAGTTGATCAAATCGAACCTGCCGGTCGAAGTGGTTTGTGTCGATTCCGACGGCTGGGATCACCACGAAAACCTGCCAACCTATATCGATCATCTCGCTGACCGAACTGGCGACGGCGATGAGCGCGTTTTATACCGATATGGGTGCCGGCATGGCACGAGTCACCGTGCTGGTTTATACCGAGTTCGGACGTCGGGTGGCGGAAAACGGATCTGCCGGTACCGATCATGGAACCGGCAGTCTGGCTTACCTGATGGGTGGTGGCGTCAATGGAGGCCAGGTCATCAGCGGCTGGCCGGGACTCGCTCCGGCAAACCTGGAATACGGAGAGGATTTAAAAATCACCACTGATTTGCGTTCGGTGATATCCGAGCTGCTCAATAAACGTCTCGGTGGCACCGATGTCGGCACGGTTTTCCCCGGGTTTGCGTTTGACGAGGCGTCACCGATGTGAATGCCTTTCTAAGCTGATGTTTTCCCGGCTGGCGATGGCGCCAGTCTGCCACAATCATGGTGATCCCGAGAGATGCCTGATTCCCGTTTCGATTTAAATAGGGATGGCTAATAGTCTCTATTAAACCTTGACCACAGGCTGGTGTTTACCTTGTGAATAGCGATCGGCATGGCTATGATGCTCGGTCTAAAACATGGGACTAGCGAGGTTTCTGATGAAAGTGTGTGTACTCGGCGCCGCCGGTGGAATCGGCCAGCCACTATCTCTGTTACTCAAGTTACAACTCCCCGCGGGCAGCGAGCTGGCGTTGTATGATGTAGCGCCTTTTACCCCGGGTGTTGCGGTCGACTTGAGTCATATTCCGACAGATGTCTGTGTGACCGGTTACGTTGGTGACGATGACGCGGCTGCGATGCAGGATGCTGATATTGTCGTTATTCCTGCCGGCGTACCGCGCAAGCCGGGCATGACGCGTGATGATTTGTTTAACGTGAATGCCGGTATCGTCAAGAAACTGATTGGCACAGGCACGAAAGCCTGCCCGAATGCCTGTTTTGCGATTGTCACCAATCCGGTAAATTCTACGGTGCCGATTGCAGCCGAAGTACTCAAGGCCGCCGGGGTTTACGATAAGCGTAAACTGTTTGGCGTAACCACGCTGGATGTAATCCGCTCGAATACCTTTGTCGCGCAAACCGTGGGTAAGAGTACCGGTGAAGTCAATGTCAATGTTATTGGCGGACACAGCGGAGTTACCATCCTGCCATTGCTCTCCAGTATTCCCGGCGTGGAATTGAGCCAGGCTGATATCGAGGCGTTGACACCACGCATCCAGGAGGCTGGCACCGAGGTAGTTGAAGCCAAGGCGGGTGCCGGCTCGGCAACCCTGTCGATGGCACAGGCCGCGGCGCGTTTCACCCTGTCATTGGTGGCGGCGCTGAATGGTGAAGAGGTGACCGAGTGCTGTTACGTGCAGACTGGCGATGATACCAGCAGCTTCCATGCGCAACCGGTGAAACTGGGCAAGGACGGGGTTGATTCGATTCCGCCAATACCGCCACTTAGCGATTACGAGCAAAAAGTGCTCGACGAGATGCGCAGCATCCTCGACGGCAATATCAGCAAGGGTATCGAGTTCGCTAACGCGGAGTAGTGCATTGTCGTGAGGAAGCGGCCTCGCGGATCTTGTCAACCAGGCCCGGTTTTGAATTTCGAAACAGACGCATTGGAGGTCAGGCTTATGCGAACTTCGGTACTGCTTTTAGTCGCGTTGCTGGCATTCGGTTGTAGCTCAAAAAATGCGTATGAAAATAACGCCGAGGTCATTACCAGAATTGGGGTGATTATGACCCGGGACGAAGTCGAAATGCGTGATGTTGAGGCGGGAAGCAGAACCAACACCAGCGTTTACGGCGGGATTTCCAGTGGTGGTGGATTCTCGATCGGCCTGGGGGTTTTACTCTCACCACGCAACACGGGTTCAAGCAGCAGGGAGCCGATGCGTTACCAGGTAGAGCTGCAGGATGGGAGCCAGATTACCGTCTACCATGACAGCCACGATTTCCAGATTGGTGATTGTGTCGAAATTGCCGTACACCCGGATGAGGAAGAATACCCGCCCAGGATGAAGCGCATCAAGGATGGCTGTTAGCGACTCGATATTGGAATTCCGCATACTGTTGGGTGGCTACCTCGGGGGTAAGCTCGCAAAAGACGCTTCCAAACGGCAAAAAGCGCCGTTTGGCACATCCCTGTGATCGCTTGGAGCTCGGCTCCTGCCTCGCTACACTTTTGCGAGCTTACCCCCGAGGTAGCCTCAGGCGGATCAAGGAATTTACGAGCGGTTGTTTATGCTGGAAAATACTGCGTTTACGCGGGAATGATTCGCAGGCTTTGTGGCCATATTTGCTTTCGAGCCTTTGTGGTATTCTGCGCCGATGAGCGATGAAAAAATCTCCAGTAATGAAGCCATCGACGCCGCACTGCATCTCGACGGTGATCCGCAAAACGTCAAGCAGTTCTACGAAGACTGGGCGAAAAATTACAATGTCGACACCACCAGTTCGGACTACACCGGACCCGCTATCAGCGCGAAGTTGCTAAGCCAGTATTTGCCGGCAAAAGACAGTAGGTTGCTCGATGCCGGTTGTGGTACCGGACTGGTCGGCATGGAATTACAGGCACTCGGATATGACCATGTCGATGGATTTGACCTGTCCGATTCGATGGCTGAACAGGCTATCGCGACCGGGGCATACCAGCAGGTTCTGGGGGGCATCGATATGATGCGGGCCGCAGAAAACTGTGTCGATACAAGTTATGATGCGATTTTGTCGATCGGTGTTTTTACGCTCGGGCATGTTCCGCCCGAAGCATTGTTAGTATTGCTGCAGCTCGCCAGTCCCGGCGGTTTGCTGTTGATCTCGACGCGCACACATTATTATGATGAGACCAACTTCCAGCTGGTGATTGATGATCTGATCGATTCTGGCCAGATTGAACTGCTGCAGGTTATCAGGGATGCACCCTATAACAATGACGGTGACGGTCACTACTGGGTAATGAAAAAAGCAGGTTAAACCCGGGTCAGGCGCACAGGATTAACTGCCGTTTCAGCCATCGAAGCGGCTTCTGCTTTACGCCTGTAAAAGCATCATCAATTTGCAGGCTCACGGTGCAGAATAAAATACAAACTTCGATTGATTCCGCTTCGATGTTTGAGTTAAATGTGGCGCTGTAAAGGGTGCCGATCAGCCCGGCCTTGATGGGAATAATTAAATGCCAGCCAAACAATTGAATGTAATCAGCCATTGTGGAAAGTCACCATGGTTTTCCCGTACCTGGAATGAAAATGCCTTATACGGTGAATACGCCGACCGCCTGGTATTGCTATCGATGGGGAACGATGTAGTCGAGGAGTACTGGAAGCTGCGTAAGTCGGTAGGACTGTTCGACGTACCTGAGCGCCCTGTCGAAATTAAAGGCCAGGATGCGCTCAAGTTCCTTAATCGCATGTTTACGCGGCCGGTCGATAAACTGCGCGTCGGCCGTGGTAGTTACGGGCTTTTATGCCACCAGGGAGGTGGTCTGGTCTGTGATGGCATTCTATTCAAACTGGCCGAGGATCATTTCTGGTATGTGCACGCCGATGCTGATGTTTACCTGTGGCTGGTAGCGCATGCGCATGATTACCAGGTTGAAATCAGCGATCCCCGCTCCTGGGTTTTGCAGGTTCAGGGGCCGAAGTCAATGGCGGTGCTGGCCAATGCCTGTGATGGCGGCGCACCCGCGGAATTTCGATATTTTGATGCATTCCAGGGGCACATGGGCGGCCAGCCAGTGCTGATCAGTCGTACCGGTTGGTCCGCGGAACTGGGCTTTGAAGTTTACAACATGGATGCGGATGTCGATGGCCCGGCTTTGTGGGATCACCTGATCGCGGCCGGGGCCGATTTCGACATGACCGGTTGTAGCCAGTTGTCGATGAACATTCGCCGCATCGAGGGTGGAATTCTCAATTACCGCACCGACATGGACTGGTACACGACGCCTTACGATATGGGTCTGGGTCAATTCGTCGATCTCGATAGCCACGATTTTATCGGTCGAGATGCGTTACGCAAAGCCACCAGGGAGTCCCGCTTCTGTGGTTTCAAGTGCGCGGATCGACAGTTGCGCTATGGCTCGGCGGTCATGTCGAATGGAAAATCGGTCGGCCGGGTTACCGCCTACGAAATTTCACCCTACCTGAAATGTGGTGTCGGTTTCGTGCTATTCGATGCTGCGGATAGTATGGGTAGCAGCGGGCTGACGGTATTCGATCGGGACGGCAATGAATGTCCCGTGGAACTCATCGAGCTGCCTTTTTATGACGCCGAGAAGAATATTCCTCGTGGGCTCGAATCGACCGACGGCTTCATCGAATAACCAGCTTTTCCGGGACGAGCCCCCGCGTTAAAGTCTGCTTGCGCAAGGGTTCCAGATTTGTCATAGCAGGCGTCTTTTCTTAACTGGGAGCTATCCTGATGTCCGACAGAATATCGATATTGATCACTGGTGCTTCAGGCGGGATTGGTCGTGCTGCCGCGATCGAATGCGCGCGCCGTGGCGCGCGAATAGGCGTTCATTACAACGGCAATCGGGAACGTGCCGAGGCAACCCTGGCAGCCCTGTCCGGCGATGGTCATCAGCTTTTCCAGTGCGATATCACCGATCCGGAAGCGGCCGAACAGCTCATCGAAACGGCAGGGCAGGCGCTCGATGGACTCGATGTGCTTGTCAACAATGCGGGGATATCCCAACGACATCAGTTCGATGACATCGATTATGCGACCTGGCAGGAAACCTGGCAGCGCATAGTAAACACCAATCTGACCGCGGCCAGTAACCTGTGTTTTTGCGCGGGTCAGAAAATGATTGCACGTGGTGGTGGTCGTATCGTTAATGTTTCATCGCGCGGTGCGTTTCGCGGCGAGCCGCTGATGCCCTGGTACGGTGCTTCGAAGGCCGGGATGAATGCGATGGGGCAATCGCTGGCCCAGGCGCTGGGTCCAAAAGGCGTGTTTGTCTATACCGTGGCGCCGGGTTTTGTCGAGACTGAAATGGCGGCCGCGGTGCTGGCCTCACCCGAAGGTGACAGCATCAGGAATCAAAGTACCATAGGTCGCGTCGCGCAGCCTGAAGAACTCGGTCAGACTATTGCCTTCCTGGCCCTCGACGCGCCAGCATTCATGACCGGGTGTATCGTTGATGTCAACGGAGCGTCTTACCTGCGGTCTTGATGGAAGGCTCGATAACACTACCGCTATGGTTGTTTGTGCTGCTGCTGATCGCGGCCTTGTGGTTGATTCTGGATCATCTGCTGCTGCCTGTATTTCGACGGTATTTACGGCGACGGGTTGTTCGGGTTATCGATGAGGTTAATACCCGACTCAATATCGGAATCAGGCCGTTTCAACTCACCCGCAGGCAGGCTCTTATCGACCAGTTGGCGTTTGATGACAAGGTCGTTGCGGCAATGAAGGAATATGCCGCAGAACACAATATGAGCAAAGCGGTTGTTCATGAAAAAGTTCTGCGTTACGCCAACGAGATTGCGCCATCATTCAACGCCTACGTCTACTTTCGCTTCGGTTACTGGCTCGCCAGGACCCTGGGCCACATGCTCTACCGCGTGCGGGTTGGGTTGTTTGACGATGGTGAATTATCGCGGGTCGATACGAATGCGAGCGTCGTCTTCGTCATGAATCATCGCAGCAATATGGATTACCTGTTGCTATCGTTTCTGGTAGCCGAAAAGGCCGCACTTTCTTACGCGGTCGGTGAATGGGCCAGGATCTGGCCATTGCAATTCTTAATCAAATCGATGGGTGCATTTTTTGTACGCCGCAACTCGCGCAATGCGCTTTATCGGCGGGTGCTGGAACGCTACGTTCATCTCGCCACGCGGGCAGGGGTATGCCAGGCGGTTTTTCTCGAGGGAGGATTGACGCGAGACGGATTGCTGCGCCAGCCCAAGCTGGGTTTTCTCGGCTATATGCTGCGCGACTACCATCCTGACATCGACCGCGACGTCGTATTTGTGCCGGTCGGGGTCAATTATGACCGTGTGCTGGAGGATGTAAGCCTGTTACGAAAACTGGATCCGGAATCCACCAGCAGAAGCGCCTGGTTTGTCATTAAAACCAGCTTTAAATTTATGCTTAAAACGCTATTGATGAATCGCGAGAAACGCTGGTTTCGGTTTGGCTACGCGGCTGTCAATTTCGGCAATCCGGTATCGATGTCTGAGTACTGCCAACAACAGGGTATCGACCTGTCGACGCTTGATCATGATGCACGCTTTGCACAGATCGAAAAGTTAAGTCACCGGCTAATGGATGAAATTTCCGCCGTGGTGCCAATTTTACCGGTTGCATTGATGTGCGAGGTGATGCTGGCAAATCAAATCGGACTGGCTCAGCGAACTGGGGGCCAAGACGGTGGCCGTAGCGCGCATCGGGGACCTGCAAGCCAGGGGAGCACCGATAAAAATATCGGCTAGCGCCTGCGAGGACGTATTGACTGGAGCGCTGACCATGCTCGAGGGACGTGGCTTTATCGAGAGCAGGGATGGTCTGATTCGAGCGAAGCCGGAGTCGCTGGATGTACTGAATTACTATGCCAACTCAATCAAACACTGGAAAACCGGTTCATCGCCGCGCGCTGAATCCTGACTTCGCGGCAGACTACCAGGATTGGGTTACAGTCGTTTCGGCGAGGCCGGTAACTTGCATCGCGATGCGACGCAGTGGCTGTAGAAATTTTCATCTAATCAGGCGTCGTGTCGCTGCGTTTTACCCATTTCCAGCCAGTGATCATCGGCTTGATCAGGTTTTCCTTTTTCCAGACCAGATAGAACAGAATCGCGCTGACATGCAGCACCACCAGAACCAGGATGACATCGGCGTTGAAATGATGCCACCAGGTGAGGCGATTAACCACCGCCTCGGAAACGTATCCGGCCAGGGGGCCATACTCGAAAAAATCGTCTGACTCGATAAACAGCCCGCTGACTGCCTGCGCGCTAATTACGATCAGCATCGCGATCACCGACAGTGAGCCGACCGGGTTGTGGCCGGCAGAGCCACTGGGCGAACGGCGGCCCATATGTCGCAGATAGGTCAGGACAGATGCCGGGGTGGGCAGAATTGCGCGATAGCGCACCGGGGCCGGGCCAGCGAACCCCCACAGCAAACGGAACACCATCAGACCCAGTACCAGGTAACCGATGTAGAAATGCCACTGAATGGTGTCAAACGACATGAACTTGCCGAAGCTCCAGCCGACGCTGACGGCAAGCATAAGGACCCAGTGCCACAACCGTGTCACCGGGTCCCATATTTTTTCGAGGTGAAAGCCTTCCAATAAGGTCTCAGGGGTTATTTTTTCTCGCGGAACTCATCATGGCATCCCTTGCAGGATTTACCAAGCGCGCCGATTTTGGATTTCAATGCATCGGCGCCGGTTCCGGCTACCGCGGCCAGGTCCGTGACCGCACTACGGTACTTTTTACCATACTCGCCGATTTCCGGGTAAGTCGTCCAGATTTTTGGCAGTGACGTGGTTTTGCCGGGATAGGCTTCGTTGTCGGTGCCTTTCATCCACGCGCGGCCATTATCGAGATCGAGCAATAATTTAAGATTTCCGGCCAACTTTGACGCCATCGCAGCGTCGTAGGCAAGGTCACCCTTGGCCATCGCGAACAACGGGCCGGCGTTAAAGGCACGCAGCTGCATTTCACCCTGGCGCGCTTTGATCGCATTCATCTTTGGGTCTTTACCCGCAAATCCGGGTGAAGTCAGTGCGAGACCGACCAGTAACAGAATAAATTTGGTTATGATCTTCATGGTTTGTACTCCTGTTGGTAATTTTTGACCGTGTCGGCGCATTATATACGGTCATAAAAATACATCAAATTGTCTATTTTTGCGCTATAGTGCTGCAATTATGCAGCATATCAACTGGGATAACCTGCGCTACGTGTTGATGGTCGCCAACAAGGGTTCGATCGCGGCGGCCGCGCGCGAGCTCGACGTAAACCGCACCACGGTGCTGCGGCGGATCAATACTTTCCAGGAGAATCTTAATTGCAGAATTTTTGACCGCGGGGATAGTGGCTACGTGTTGACCCCGGAAGCCGAAAAGATGATCAACGCTGCGCGCGAAGTAGAAAACACACTGTTTGACATGCAGCGTCAGATTGCGGGCCACGAGCTCAAGCTCGAAGGCGAGTTGCGGGTGACGACAACTGACAGTTTTATGCTGTCGATGCTTGGACCGCACCTGGCAACATTCAGACAAAAGTATCCGTACATCGTGGTTGACCTGCTGGCTACCAACAACATTCTCGACCTGCATCGGCGTGATGCCGATGTTGCCATCAGGCCTACTCGACAACCGGAGGCGAACCTGGTCGGGCGCAGACTTTGCGACGTCGATTTCGGCGTTTATGCAGCCCCGGAATTTCTGCCCGACATGACTGGCGCTAGTATTTTCAGCGAACGCTGGATCGGGTTTGCCGACAGCCTGTTGAGCACGCCGGTTGGTGCCTGGTTCGGCGCTACTATCCCGCCGGTCAATATCTGTCTACGCTGCGACTCCTTCGTGGCGATTCGCATTGCCGCCGAGTCGGGTATGGGCCTTGCACTGCTGCCCGTGTTTCTCGGTGAAGCATCGCCGACACTGGTGCGGCTGGAAGCGCCAATCCGGGAGCTGAGCACCGGGTTATGGATACTTACCCATCCCGACCTGGCTCGTTCGGCAAGGGTGCATGCATTTATCGAACATTTTAGCGCAGCGCTCGGTTCACCCTGATACGGGTGATACCTATGCCGCCCAGTATCGTTGCCAGGGCTACGAAATGTTGCCAGGTAGCGGGTTCGGAGAGTAACCAGGCGCCGCATAAAAAGGCTACCACCGGGATCAGGTAGTTGATCGTTGACAGGAAGGTCGGTCCGGCGCGGTCTATCACCAGGAACAGGATAATCGTCGCAATTCCAGTTGGGCCGATGCCTAACCAGACCACGGCCAGCATCGAATCCTGGCTGATGCTGTTGTTTTCGGGTGCCATTATCAGCCAGACAGGCAGCATCACCAGGCTCGCCATGAGCAATACTCCGCCGGCGCCAACCATCGGGTTAAAGCGCGGTAAGCGTTTGATCAGAATCGAATTAACCGCATAACAGGAGGCAGCGGTAAAAATTGCGAGGCCGCTCCAGAATTCCCGGCCACCTCCTTTGAACACCGGGCCAAGCAGCACGATAACCCCGGTAATGCCCAGCGCGAAGCCAAGTATCTTGTAGCGATTGAGCGTCTCGTCAGCAACAAAGTAATGGGCAAAAACCATGGTCAGCAATGGCATGATCGCCATGATCATGCCGGCGACGCCCGAATCGATTTCCTGCTGTCCCCAGGAGATGAGGAAAAACGGCAACGCGTTGCCAACGATCGCCATCACCAGGAATCCACCCCAGGTGCGCCATTGCAGCGGAATGCTGTGCCCGCGCGCGTAGACGACCAGCGCCAGTACGAGCGCGCCCAGGGTCAGGCGATAAAACACTACCGAAACCGGGTCGATGGTATCAACTGAAATAGCGGTGACCATGAAGGACGTACCCCATAGTGCGACCAGCACCATTAGCAAGGTCCAGTTCAGCAGAATCGTTCTTGAATTCAAGTGCTAGTCTTGCAGTTGCGGCAGGTTTCGATACAGTTCGAGTGCTTCCGGATTCGCCAGTGAGTGGATGTTTTTGACTGCCCGGTCATGTACTACTTCACGTACTGCGAGCTCGACAATTTTGCCCGATTTGGTACGCGGGATTTCGGCTACCTGGATTATTTTTGCGGGTACGTGGCGCGGGGTACATTTCTGGCGCACGGTCTGGCGAATCCTGTCTTGTAACGCATCGTCAAGGTCAAACCCGGGCTGCAAAACCACGAACAAAACCACGCGCACATCGTTTTCCCAGTCCTGCCCTATAACAATGCTCTCGACGACTTCATCGAGCTGTTCGACATGCCGGTAAATTTCAGCCGTGCCGATGCGCACACCACCTGGATTCAGGGTTGCATCGGAACGGCCATAAATAACAATGCCGTTGTGATCGGTCAGCATGACGTAGTCACCGTGGTGCCAGACATTGTCGAAGCGGGCGAAATAAGCGTTGTGATACTTTTCGCCGCTTTCATCGGCCCAGAAGTAAACCGGCTGACAGGGAAAGGTCTGGGTACAGACCAGTTCGCCTTTTTCGTTGCGTAGTGAGTTACCGTCTTCATCGAAAACGTCGACGGCGAGGCCGAGACCTCTACACTGAATTTCCCCACGATAAACCGGTAGTAACGGACAACATATGACAAAGCAGGAAACGATATCGGTACCGCCAGACACCGAGGCGAGACAGACGTCCTGCTTGATATTCTGATAAACGTAGTCGAAGCTTTCCGGCGCCAGCACTGAACCGGTGGACGCTATTGAACGCAGCCCGGACAGGTCAAATTTTCCGCGTGGCCGCAGGTCGGCATTCTTCATCGCGTCGATATACTTGGCCGAGGTGCCGAAAATGGTCATGTCGATATCCTCGGCATAGCGCCACAGCACTTCACCATCCGGATAGAAAGGTGAACCATCGTAGAGCACCAGCGCGGCCTCGCTCGCCAGCGCGCTAACCAGCCAGTTCCACATCATCCAGCCCAGCGTGGTGAAGTAAAACACGCGATCCCCGGGATGCACGTCGCAATGCAGCATCTGTTCTTTCAGATGTTGAATCAGCGTGCCACCGACCTTGTGGGTGATGCATTTCGGCTTGCCGGTAGTGCCCGAGGAGTAAAGCACATATAGCGGATCGTTAAACTTGCGTGGTACGAATTCGAGCCGGGAGACCGGGTTGGCGATGATGTCGCTCCAGTTAACGGCATCGATACGATTACCGAATCCCGCCAGGTCGATCTGGATGATCTGTTCGATGCTCGGTAGCTGTGCGCTGATGTTGTTGATTTTGTCACTGAGCTCGTGGCGTTTGCCGTTATAAAAGTAGCCGTCAACGGTAAACAGGAATCTTGGCTCGGTCTGGCCGAAGCGGTCGATGACACTGTCTTCGCCAAAATCGGGTGAAGTCGAAGTCCATACCGCGCCCAGGCTGGTGGCGGCGAGCATTGCAACCACGGCTTCGGGCATGTTGGGTATATAGGCTGCCACCCGGTCGCCGGGCTGTAGTCCTCGCGCTTTGAGCCACGATGCCACGCTGGCGACCTGTGCGTAGAGTTCCTGGTAGGTCAGCGAGTATTCGACCTGGTCCTCGGCACGAAAGTAAATGGCGATTTCGCTATCTTTCCTGCGCAGCAGATTTTCGGCAAAGTTGAGGCTGGCATCGGGGAACCACTCGGCGGTTTCGATATTGTCTCCACCGATCAGTATGCGCTCACCCTTGTCGCCGACGATACCGCAGAAATCCCAGACTTCTGACCAGAACGATTCCTTTTCGTCAACAGACCATTGATAAAGCGCGTCGTAGTCGGAAATTGCCTGGCCGTAATTTTGATTCACCTGTGCGATAAAGCGCGTCATGTTAGCCGCGTCGATACTGGCCTGGCTGGGTGACCACAGGGGTTGTTGCTCAGTCATTTTTGATACTTTCCCCCTTTATTTACACTGTCATCCCCACGTAAGTGGGGATCTCATAACAATTCGACAATCTTAACAATAATACCTTCGGGCCGCGCCGGTTTGCGAGAATCTTTTATCGTGCGATCATTTGGAGATACCCGGCTTGCGCGGAGATGCCAGTAGACCTTGAGAGCATGTAACCGGTTCCGGGAAGGGATGACGCGTTTAAGGCATTACTTACCTTTCCACACCGGATCGCGTTTTTCGGCAAAGGCCTTGAAACCTTCCATGTTGTCCTCACTACCGTAAAGCGTATCGACGGTCGAAAATTGACGCTTGGTGATCCAGTTCATGCCTTCCTGAAACTTCATCGACTCGGCTTCGCGTGCGACTTCCTTGATCGCCGCGAACACCAGCGGAGGCCCAGAGGCAAGCTCGCGCGCCACTTCCCAGACCCGATCCATCAATTGATCGACCGGTAAGGCCTCGTTGATAAGACCCCAGCGCAGTGCCTCCGCGGAATCCATCCAGCGTCCCCGGTACAGCATTTCCATTGCAATGTGGTAGGGGATACGCCTGGGTAGTTTGAGGGTAGCGGCATCGGCGAGGGTGCCCGCCCTGATTTCGGGCAGGGCAAAGGTCGAGTGATCAGCGGCATAGATAAGATCCGCTGAAAGCATCAGTTCGAAGCCACCGCCGACGGCCATGCCGTTAACCGCAGCAATCACCGGTTTATTGAGTCCGCGCAGTTCCTGCAGGCCGGCAAAACCTCCGACGCCATAGTCACCGTCGACCGCGTCACCATCGGCGGCGGCTTTCAGATCCCAGCCGGCGCAGAAGAACTTGTCGCCGGCGGTCTTGATGATGGCTACGCGTAACTCCGGGTCGTCACGAAACCCCTTGAAGATTTCTCCCATTTTCCGACTGGTATGGAGATCGATAGCATTTGCCCTGGGTCGATCCAGGGTAACTTCCAAAATCCCGCCTTCATTGCGGGTAGTGAGTACATCAGACATTTATTCCTGCTCCTCTAGAACGATAAGTGCGTCGGCAGCGAACACGCCTTCGCCTTGTGCGCCGATCAGTAATGGGTTGACGTCAAGCTCGATCAACGAGTCTGACTGTGAGATGGCATACTCCTGAATAGCCAGGATTGCCGCCACGGTGGCTTCGATATCGGCGGCGGGTTTGCCACGATAACCGTTAAGCAATGGTGCCGACCTGAGGCTACGCACAGCGGCTTCGATTTCGTCACCTTGTGCCGGTATCAGCAACGTCTGCGCATCTTTCAGTAGCTCGACCAGGATGCCGCCACTGCCGATGGTCAGTACCAGGCCGAATTGCTGGTCACGGGTAACGCCGACGATGAGTTCGGCCAGCGCTGGCTGCATTGCTTCCAGGTAGAGTTGGTCACCGAGTTTGAACAACTCGGTAGCCGCCTGTTCAATTTCTTCGGCTGTGGCAAGATTCAGGCGTACCGCATCGTGTTCGGTTTTATGAGCAATGCCCAGGGCTTTTAATACGACCGGGTATCCGAGCGTGGTGGCAAGTTCCACCGCGCCCGCAACCGAATCAACCCGGGCGCCTGCCGGTACCGGAACGCCGAAGCTCGCCAGGTCCTGCTTGGCGCGGGCTTCATCGAGTATCGTCCTGCCGTCACCGGTTGCTGCGAGTTGCATGACCGGGTCGGGCAGCGCATGTTGCCAGGCGATACCGATGTCGGCGGCGATTTCGGTCGCCTGCAACGCTTCGTCGATGCCGTAAAAGCTGACGATGCCGCGTTCGCTGTAATTGTTGGTGTAATCCTCGGGAATATTTTCGGCCATGCCGACCACGAACGCGCCTTTGGCGTTGTGTTCCTTGAGTGCGGCTTCGAACGCGTCGACTGCGATATGCCATTCCCAGTCGTCGCAGCGTGTCGGATGCGGGAAATCCAGAATCAGGTAGTTCATGTCGAAACCGATTGAGACCATCGAACTATAGGTCGCTTCCATGACTTCCCGGTTACCCCAGCTATAGGTGTGATAATCGAGCGGGTTGGCAATCGCAACCAGGGGTCCCAGTGCTGCCTGCAACGACGCGACATGCTCGGCATCGAGATCGGGGAAATAGACTTTACGCTTTGCGGCGGAATCCGCGATGATGCTGGCTTCACCACCCGAACAACTCATCGACGATACGCGGTAACCCTCGAGTGGACCATGCAGATGCAAAAGCTTGAGCGTTTCGAGAAATACTGGAATCGAATCAACCTGGCCAAAACCGTTGCGTTGCAGAAATGCACTGCTCACCGCATGCGAACCGACCAGCGACGCGGTATGTGACATGGCCGCCGCCTGGGCCTGTTCGCTTTTGCCGACCTTGTACACCAGCACGGGCTTTTTCAACGCGCGAGATTTTCGGGCCAGTTCTTCAAATGCGGAGACCGAATCAAACCCCTCGATGTAAATACCGAGCGTGGTGACGCGCGGGTCTTCGAGCAGGTTGAGCGCGAGCTCGGAAATGCCGACCAGTGCCTGGTTGCCGACGGTAAATATGTAGGACAGCGGCAGGCCGCGTTTCTGCATCGTGAAATTGATCGCGATATTCGATGACTGGGCAATGATCGCAACGCCGGACTTACCGCTTTCGAGGCGCTTGCCTCCCTGTTGATCGGGCCACAGCAGCGCACCGTCGGCGTAGTTGATATAGCCATAACAGTTGGGTCCGAGTACCGGCATATCACCGGCGGCTTCGATTAACCGGATTGCAGCTCGCCACCGGCTTCATCGGCTTCGAGAAACCCCGCCGCGAAGCATACGCCGCCACCGCAACCCAGTTCGCGTAACTCGCGGACGACTTCGATGGTGAGATGACGATTAACGCCGATAAACGCGGCATCGGGAACGCCGGGCAAATCCTGTAGCGACTTGTAAGCGGGCACACCGTGAACTTCGCTCTTACTCGGGTGTACCGGCCAGATTTCACCTGCATAACCCATCAGCTTGCACTGTTCGACCACGCGGCCGGCCTGCAGGCCGCCGATGGCCGCGATCGATTTGGGGCGGAGTACTCTCTCGAGGCGCATTTAGCCGCCCAGCGGACGCAGCAGTTCGCGTGAAATGATATGCCGCTGGATTTCGGAAGTACCGTCCCAGATGCGCTCGACGCGGGCATCGCGCCAGAAACGTTCCAGTGGCAATTCGTCCATCAGGCCCATGCCGCCGAAGATCTGAATAGCTTCATCGGTGACGCGTGACAGCATTTCGGTGGCGAAGACCTTGGCGCTGGCAATTTCGCGGTTGGCTTCGAGCCCCTCGTCGAGACGCCATGCCGCCGACAGGGTCAGCCAGTCCGCCGCGTCAATGTCGGTAATCATGTCGGCGAGTTTGAAGGACACACCCTGGAATTTGCCGATCTGTTGACCGAACTGCTTGCGTTCCACAGCGTAGGGCAGGGCGTACTCAAAGGCACGGCGAGCGCGGCCGACGCTGGTGGCGGCGACGGTCAGGCGGGTTGCGTAAAGCCATTCGTTCATGACGTCGAAGCCACCGTGCAACTCACCGAGGATTTGCGACACCGGCAGACGACAGTTGTCGAAGTTCAAAATACAGTTCTTGTAACCGCGATGGCTGACCGAGTTGTAACCGGGCCTGATTTCGAACCCGGGCGTACCGCGGTCAACCAGGAAACAGGTGATTTTCTTCTTCGGTCCGCGCGGCGTCTCTTCTTCGCCGGTAGCGATAAAGACAATCACGAAGTCCGCAATATTGGCGTGGCTGATGAAATGTTTGCTGCCGTTGACGACCCAGTCGCCAGCGTCCAGTTTGGCGTTACATTTCATGCCGCGTACGTCGGAACCGGCGCCGGGTTCGGTCATCGCCAGCGCATCGAATTTTTCACCTTTGACCGCGGGAAACAGGTACTTTTCCTGTTGCTCCGCGTTGCAGGCCTGCAGGATACCCGACGGGCGTCCAAAGAATACGGCGAGTGCATTAGAGGCGCGTCCCAGCTCGCGTTCGAGCAGGGTGAAGTCGAGATTGTTCAAACCGCCACCGCCGAACTCGTCGGAAATGTTGGCGGCAAAGTAGCCCGCCTCGAGACATTTGTCGCGGATTTCGTGACCGAGCTCGAGCGGCACCTCTCCCGTACGCTCGACTTCGGCTTCGTGCGGGTAAATTTCGTTTTCGACGAAACTTCTGACCGTATCGACGATCATTTCCTGTTCAAAACTGAGTCCGAAATGCATGATGATTCTCCAAGTTATCTGTCATCCCCGCGTAAGCGGGGACTTCATAACGAGTTAACAATCCCAATGAGATCCCCGCTTACGCGGGGATGACACCTAAACTGCAGGGATCACC
>CAWCBX010000062.1:0-27973 GCA_963793595.1 uncultured Gammaproteobacteria bacterium
GCCACGTATTGCTGTAATCATCAGTAACATCGCCCTGAAGACCTTGTCCCTGGCGATCGAATCAAGAACCGGTAATAGCTGGTTACCGCGGTTTTCGGTTTTAGTGCAAATATTCATATTTCTAGTAATCTCGAAATATTACGATTAAAAAATCAGGCTTCATCTTCCGTGGATACCACATCTGCGCAGCATTGTTCGGTCAGGTAATCGACCAGTTTGCGCAACACGTCGAACTCCATTTTGCAGGTCAAGGTCGCCTGGCGGCGCTCCTGGCGGATTACTCCGGCGGACTTCAAATGCGTGATGTGATGCGTCAGCGTGGAGCCGGGGATCTTTAATTTCTTTTGAATCATGCCCACTGCCAGGCCGTCGTCACCGGCACGAACCAGCAGGCGTACGATCTTTAGTCGTGTCGGGTTTCCGATTTTGGCGAGAATATTGGCGGCATCGTCGAGTTTCATGTTGGCGATTCTAGTTTGGTCGTTTGCATTTTTCAACTATATTTCTAGAATTATCGAAATAACTATGTCGATAGTGACCAGGTTAACCTCGCGCAGATAGATTTTACCGCGGCGAGCTGCCAGTGAGGCGGGTCCGGCTATTGCGCGGCTGCGGGACGAAGTGATTGAGGGAGTAAGGTCGTGTAATGATGATTGATGATTACAGTCAGTGGTCAGCCGATATCGAGATGATCGATAAAGTCACTGAACAGAATCGAGCCGCTTGCAGCGACAGGCATGGCCAGGACCTGTTTACAAACCTGGCGTGCCTGCGCTTCATCGAGACCTCCATACTGCAGTAAACCCATTGCCTTGATGCGCATCTCGTCGTTATCCAGCGCAAGTTCCGGGTCTCCCTTGCAATCCTTGCGCGATATCTTGAAGCTGGCCCCCGATTCGGTTCTCGCGGTTACCTCTGCACCCCAGGAGAGCGGGTAATTCGAGGCATATGGGTCGGCGACGGTTACGCTTGTCTGATCGCGTAGCTGCTCACTCCGCTGTCTTGCCCCTGCGTCGAAGGAGTTGAGTCCGACCACACCATCGAGTACTGCGATCGCGGCGGTATGATAGAGTGAAAATTTTGCCTGGTACTCGGTTTCCGGCATGGGGTAATCGCATACATCGAGGGCCGCCTGGTAAGTCTTGATGTCAATCTCCTTTACCTGGTTTCCGTCCAGCAACTGATGAATTTCAAGCGCGCAGTCGATAATGGGATGGGTATGTCGGCAGGAAGGCCAGGGTTTGATCGAGGTCAGGCACAGTTGCCAGGCCGCGGCCGCCTCATCGAGAATGCGATCTGGATCCGGGTCATTGCACATCGCCGCGAAAAATCCCTTTTTCCCCTCGAGGATTTCCGGCGAGCCGGTAAAATCATAGGCCGCGAGTTCGGCGGCGAGCATTCCCGACTCGCAGGCGCGCCCGGCATGCAGGTGTTTACTCATCGCGCCTGTTTCCATGAATTGCCAGAAGCCGCTGGACTGGGTGCCGGCGTTACCCAGCGCATTCACTGTTTGACTGGCAGATAGCCCGAGTAAGGATGCGGCGGCCATCGCCGAGCCGAACGGGCCGCAGGTCGCGGTGTTATGCCACACGCGATAATGTGCGGGACCAACCGCGGCACCGATACGGCACATGGCTTCGAAGCCGTGCAGGATGGCGTGCAGCATGCGCCCCGGGTCGGCGCCGAGTTTTTCGCCCAGTGACAATACTGCCGGTACCACGACGCAACCGGGATGTGTAACCGAAGCGCGGTGCAAGTCATCGGTTTCGGTTATGTGGGTAAGTGCGCCCATCAACATCGCCTTGCGCTTGCTATCCATGTCACTTTGCACGGCCCAGCTGCGCAGCACCTCACCCACCCCGGTTTTGCTGCCGGCGTAGGCACAGGCGATTGCGTCCAGGGTAAATAACGCGGCGTGCTGCAGGTCCTGATCCGATACCGGCTTGTCGCGGATCAAATCGATTAATTCTTGTGTCAGGCTCATTGAAGTTCCAGAATAGTCGTCGCTAGTACGGATCAGTCTGGCATAGATTTAACCTAAAAAATAAGCAGGAGTACAGCATGTCTCGAAAACAGGTTATTGGAGCACCGTTGGTGATCGATGGACGCGAGCTGTCGCTTTCGCGAGCGATTCGTGCCGGCGACTTCGTTTTTGTAACCGGACAGGTACCAATGCGCGACGGTCAGCCAATGACCGATGGTAGTATCGAAGAGCAGACCCGTGCCTGCCTCGACAGCCTGCAGCAAATCCTCGCCGAGGCCGGCTGCGATCCTGGCGATGTGGTCAAATCGATGGTGTGGTTGAAAAATCGGGCAGACTTCGCTGGCTTTAATACGGTTTACGCGGAGTATTTTCCAACCGAACCGCCCACTCGATCCGCGCTGGTCAGCGAATTCCTGATCGATATCCTGGTTGAAATCGAGTGCGTCGCCTACAAGCCCGTTTAACTAACTAGGCGCACCGTGGCACTGTTTGAATTTCTTGCCTGAATTGCAGGGGCAGGGTTCGTTGCGACCCACGTTTCTGCCGTTGTAACTGGGTATTGCGCTGGCACTGGCTGCCGGTTTGCGGACGACTGGCGGCGGGCGCTTGTCTTCCGGACGTAGCGTTGAATTCGGTACCCAGTCGATGATTAAATGGATGCGATCTTCGTCGCTACGGTTATCAACCGCGTGCAGGGTGGCATTGTTGATTTCCCACATCTCGCCTTCGGCGAGCACTTTTTCTTCGCCGCCGATGTTGAACACGACCTGGTCGTTGGTGATGATCGGGATGTGGATGCGATGGCATTTGAGCAGGCTGAAAAGGCCATCGGTATGGGAATCGATCCTGCCGTGAGCCGCCAGCCGCGCAAATAGCGCCCGCACGATATAACCATCGTTACCGAAATAGTCGGCGATATAGTCAAAAACCGGTTTTAGTTCCCTTCTGAATTCGCTGTATAAATCATGGTAAGTGGGATTGTAATGGCGAAAGTCATCGTCGTGGATCAGCAGTAGTGCCTGGGTTTGCTTGTGTACCTGGTAGGTTTGCTCGCGCCCGGACTGGTGCCAGGCACGCTCGGGAATTTTGGCCAGTTTGCGTTTGATGAATTCGAGATCGACATCGGGTTTGAGTAACAGGAAGTTGCGTGCCTTTCCCGATAGCTTGTGAAACGAGTCATCGCGGTAACCGATTTGAATGCTTGGAAACTCGATACGCTTTTCATCTGATTCGAGCTGTTCGAATTCGTAACCGAACCTCTCGATAAGCGCCGCTTCCTTTTGCGCGATCAGTTCGCGTAACTCGTCATCGATGTATCTCGAGTAGTGGCTGTGCCTGGACGCGTTGATGCGGGGTGTGCTCTCGAACTTCGCCTGCATCGCGTCAACCTGCTCGACATCGAGCGCTTGCATGATCGCAATGAATTCCTGCTGCAGGTTTTCAAAGCGACCGATATGCAGGTTTTCATTGTCGAGATTTCCATGCATGCGCTGGAACTGCCAGGAGTAATAGCCGAGCTCGGGTGAATTCATGTTGCGGATCGAATCCTTGGTCAGCCCGACCCCGGCATTGCCTTCCAGGGTATCCGGCAACATATCGATCAGTGCCTTGCGATAATTTTGACTCTCGGGTGAATCCGAACACAGCTTGATCAGGTTTTTGATAGTACGTTTGTAGTCTGCCTGGAAACCATCGGAAATAATAAAAAACAGCGGATTGCCTACTTCTGGACGAGTGTTGAAGGCATACCATGACAGGTACCAGTCCCACGGATTGCGCACCATGCCGACGACCGGCAGATCGGCGTATTTAGCGGGCAGCATAGCGTAAGGATAGTGATAACCGATGGGCTTCATGCCGGGAATGCAATCTGCAATGATATGCCCCAGCGATTGACCGCCGGTTTTGTGCATGTGAACGAACACAAATTTATCGGTAGTGATCATAGGTTAAAAGGATTTATTCGTGGTTCGGGAATGGTCGACATTCTACTTTAATCCCGGCTGGTAACAAGTTGCTTAGGTCTGGATGCCAGCTCGCTTGAATCGATTATCGAGCCAGCAGAACAGGTATCCGCGCGGTTTGTCCTCACCGCTAATCAGGTAATCCAGGGTATAGACATTGTTCATGCTGGCCGAGAGCATGCGTTCACTCTGTTCGGTGCCGCAAAACAGGATTTCATCTCCCGCCATCAGCAATTCATTTTCGTCCGGCAGCATGATGCGATTTTCACCGCGCGCGATGGAAAAGGGCATACACGGCAGTGAATCGTCCAGCTTATGTGGATCGCGAATCAGTTCGCGCAGCGACAGGGTCTTGCCCTCTTGCAGGCGCTCCATTACCGCGCTGGCTTCCTGCGGGCAGATTTTTGCCTGCCAGAGATGAGGTCGCTCGTCACCGATCAAGCCCTGTAGATTTTTCACGGCCTGTGCGCAGATATCTTCGCCCTGTGCGCGCAGGTAATCGATGAAAATCTGCACCTGTGGTGAAATCAGGTGCTTGAGCACCCGCCTTGCCGTGGTCAGGCTGGACTGTAATACCAGGTTTGCATTTATTGCATCGAAGGCGATCTGGTTTTCGTGAGTATTCTGCCGGATGATGGTAAAGGCATCAGGTTTCAATGCTTGTACAGACATCAGGATGCTGAGATTGTCGTGATCGCTGTCAGTGCCGGCGACGACCCCTGCCGCCTGCTCCAGACCCGCGCTTGACAGGGTTTCGCGATTGGCATGGCTGTTGATTATCCTGGCGGCGCCTTCGATTTGCTCGGCCCTGGGATCGATGATGACCGGTTTTATGCCATTAAGGACAAAATGTTTGTACAGCCATTTGCCCATGCGGCCGTAGCCGCAGATTATCCATTCACCGTTGGGTACCTGTATCGGTTGCCCCAGTCGCACTTGCGGATTACGCACCAGGCAGGAGTTCAGATTGTGCAAACGCGGTGCCGTGATCGCCATGCTGAGCAACTGCGCGAAAATTTCAAACGGATTGATGATGGTAACATTGCCCAGTGATTGCAGATGCTCGATGTGGCTTGTTGAGCTGGAACGACACAGGATATGAATGTCGGGGTTCAGTAATCGCGTCATCACCGCGATGCGCGCATTGATTTCCTCATTGACCGTAAGAATGACCACGCCCTTACAGTTGGGCATGCGCACACCGGCGTCTACCAGGTGTTTGGGATTCGTCGGATCGGCGCATAGCCCGGGCATGGTGACCCGGTAATCGCGCAACTTGAGGGCCTTGATTCTTTCGGGATCGATATCGATGATGACGCCGCGTAGCCAGTGCTCACTCAGGCCGCGCGCGAGCAGGCTGCCGGTGTCACCGAAACCACAGATAATAAAAAACGGATGCCTGATACGCCGCACCTGCCTGGCGAAGTGATGTTCATTCAGGGCGAGCAGGAAATGCGGATTTTGCACCAGCCGGAAGATAGATCCGATGGCATATAACCACGCAACCACCCCCATGTAGACGCAGAGAATCGCCCATAAGCGCTGCTGATCGGTAAATTCATGCGGTATTTCACCAAACCCGGTGGTGGTTGCGGTATAGGTAAAAAAGTAAAACGCATGAAACAGGTTCATATACTCGACATTGCCGTCGGCGTCCTTGCCCGGAATCAGGGCCATGCCGGTAATGCCGATCGCGTATACGACGATCAGTGCAAAAACCGGCCCGCGCATATAGCGCAGGACCACCATTGAAACCCGGTCAAGTTCTGAAGTGGTCGCCATGCAAGCCTGCTACCTGCGCGATATCAGTGTATCGCCGACCAGGATTACCACGCTGACGATGCTCGCCACCAGCGCGCCTCCCGCCAGTGAAACGATATTCGCCATCGAATCCGGGCCTGGCCCGAGCGCAGTCTGGTCCGCCTCGATGACCCAGACCACGCGCGCGGTAATCAATAGCACATCCACCGCCAGGCTACTCGCCAGCAACAGCGCCCCGACCTGGGAACGGTCCCCCAGTTTAAGCCCGGTGGCGATCAGGTTAATCAGGATAGCAATCGTCAGTAGCCAGATATTGTGGTGACTTGCATCGTCGATTCCCCCCATCACGAAGGCGTAGGTAAAGGATAACGCCAGAATTGTTACAAACCCAAACAGCACTCGTTCCAGGTTCATCGCATACCTCGGTTTTATGTTTTTGTTGTGCCTAGAATACGCCGATGAAATTGATTCGTCACCCGGCACTAAAAATGTCGATTTATTTACCGGTAATTGTATTATTCTGCTTTCTTCGCGTTCCGGGTTTTAGTCGAATATGGATGACGATTTTGCAGCGATTGTCGATGGCGATACGCTGCGCAGGATTCAGGCTTATCGGGTCGAACGGATCAGGCAGCGCCTGGTCGATGCCGATTGTGCCGCGATCGTGCTTTTCGATCCGGTGAATATTCGCTATGCCACCGGCACGCGCAATATGCAGGTCTGGAGCATGCATAATATTTGCCGCTACGCGGTAATTTTTGCGAATGGCGAAGCGGTAGTGTTCGAACTGAATAGCTCGGCCCACCTGGCGCAGGGTTATGTCGATGATGTCCGTCCCGCGTTGACGACCGATTTTATGGCGGTCGGAAATCGTGCCGGGGAAATGGGTCGTCGCTGGGCCGGGTCGATGCTTTCCCTGTTGAAGGAAAAGGGTATCGCCGAGCAAAAGCTGGCTATCGACCGCGCCGATTTGACCCTGGTACTGGAAAGCCAGCGGCAGTCGCTGCAATTGATCGAAGGTCAGTCCATCATGGAGCAGGCGCGCGCGATCAAGTCGCTCGATGAAATCGATTGCCTGCGACGCTCGCTGCGAACCTGTGAGCAAAGCGTGACGGCCATGCGCGAGCGGTTAAAACCCGGTATGCGTGAAGCCGATGCGCTGGCGATGTTGATCGACGGCAGTATTCAGCGTGGCGGCGAATACCCGGAAACGCGCTTGCTCACGACTGGACCGAGAACCAATCCATGGTTCCAGGAAACCTCCGATCGAATTATCGAAGATGGTGACCTGCTTGCTTTCGATACCGACCTTATCGGACCCCAGGGTTACTACAACGATATTTCGCGCAGCTGGGTAGTTGGCGACAAATCCCCCAGCAGCGCCCAGCGGCGGCTGTATGAGCTGGCTTACCGACAAATGCAGCACAACACCGAGTTGCTTAAACCGGGCGCAGGCTTCCTCGAGTACTCGGACAAGGCTTACCAGTTACCGCCGGAATGTATTCCCAACCGCTACGCCGATGTCGCGCATGGTTGTGGTCTTGGCGTCGAGTACCCGTTCATCTGGTACCGGGAAGACGAGGAATGGGGCGCCTATGATGGGGTGTTTGCAGAAAACATGGTGGTTTGTATTGAATGTTATGTCGGCGAACACGGCGGTCATGAAGGCGTGAAACTGGAGCAACCGGTCTGGCTTAGCGCCGATGGCCCGGTGGTGCTGTCAGAGTATCCTTTTGAACTGGATTATTTATGAGGCTATTGCAATGAAGACAGGATTTATTGGTCTGGGCAACGTCGGCGCGAAACTCGCCGGAAGTTTACTGCGCAACGGTTTTGATCTCGTGGTGCGCGATGTGGAAAAAGATGCGGCGCAAGATCTGCTCGATCGAGGCGCCAGGTGGGGACATTCGGGGCAGGAAATGGCGCAAGATTGCGATGTCATCATTACCTGCCTGCCATCACCCGCGGTATCGGCCGAGGTCATGGAAGCAGACCAGGGTGTGCTTGCCGGCATGGGTCCGGGTAAAATCTGGCTTGAAATGAGTTCGACCGATGCCGACGAGATCCGCCGGCTGGGGGCCCTGGTCGAAGCCAGGGGTGCGATACCTCTCGATTGCCCGGTGTCGGGTGGCTGCCATCGTGCGGCGACCGGTAACATCGCAATCTTTGCCGGCGGTAAACGTGCTGCCTTTGAAAAGGTTTTACCGTTGCTGACGACGCTTGGGCGTAATATCCTGCACACCGGAGAACTCGGCAGTGCGTCGATCATGAAAGTCGCTACCAACTACCTTGCCGGAGTACAACTGATTTCAACCGGGGAGGCTTTCATGGTAGCGAAAAAAGCAGGTATCGATCTCGGCGTCGCCTACGAAGCGATTCGAATTTCTTCGGGCAACTCTTTCGTGCACGAAACCGAGGGGCAGTTGATTCTGAATGGTAGCTACAACATTAATTTCACCATGGACCATGAAGTCAAGGACCTGACCCTGTTTGACGATCTCGGCAAGAAATACGATGTGCCGCTGGAGATGTCGCCGCTAGCGGTGCAGATCATGCGTGACGGTCTGGCCAAATTCGGCCCCAGGGTGTGGTCGTCAATGGTGGTCAAGCGACTCGAAGACGCCTGTGGCGAAGATCTGCGCGCGCCCGGGTTTCCGGAATACCTGACCGATGAAGAGCCCGAAGCAGCGGGTGCTGAAATCAGACCGAGACAAACCTGACTGGGGATTTAGATATGGACTCAAAATATAAAACCATCACCGTCTCACCGTTAAGCCCCGTTATCGGCGGTGAAATTTCAGGTGCCGACATCGCTGCCGGGATTAGTGACGAGCAGTTTGCGGAAATTCGCCAGGCCTTCATCGACTACGGCGTTATATTTCTGCGCGACCAGGACATTTCTCCGGATCAGCATATCGAGTTCGCGCGTCGCTGGGGTGAGATCAATGTGAATCGTTTTTTTCACCCGGTCGACACCCATCCGCTCATCGCCGAGGTGCGCAAGGAACCCGAGCAGAAGGCGAATATCGGTTCCAGCCTGGCACACCGATCACTCCTATGATCAGCTCCCCGCGATGGGTTCCATACTGTATGCGCGCGAGGTGCCCAGCGTGGGCGGCGACACCATGTTTGCGAGCATGTATGCCGCTTATGAAGCCCTGTCCGATGGCATGAAGCGGATGTTGCGGTCGATGAATGCCGAACATTCGAGCCGTCATGTTTTCGGTGAAGTCGCCTATGTAGACGTCGACCCGGAGGATGTCGGTGACAGGCTTGGCAATACCGCCGCGGCAACCCAGGATTCGGTTCATCCGGTGGTGATCAAACACCCCCTCTCGGGCAGGCCCGCCCTGTATGTGAACGGTGATTTCACGGTCAAATTTGAAGGCTGGAGCAAGGCAGAATCACAGCCCTTGCTTGATTTCCTGTATGCGCATGCGAGCCAGCATGAATTTAGCTGTCGCTTCAGGTGGCAGCAAGGTTCTATGGCCATCTGGGATAATCGTGCGACCCATCACCTGGCATTGAATGACTACCATGGCGAACGCCGGCTGATGCACCGCATCACCCTCGAAGGCGTCGCACTCGAAGCCGCGGCAGCCTGAAGGCTGCCGCGAGCAGAGCGATTAACTGGCTGCCTTGACCTCGTGCATGTACACGTCTTGCTGCGGGTAGGGGATGCTGATACCCGCTTCATCAAACTTCACCTTGATGTTTTCCAGCAGGTCCGCGCGTACCGGCCAGTAATCCGCGGAATTGACCCAGGGACGTACATTCAGGTTGACGCTGCTGTCGGCCAGTTCACCCACTGCGATCGCGGGCGCCGGGTCCTTCAGGATACGCTCGTCGGCTTCGATGATTGCCATCATGATGTCACGCGCCTGGCCGATGTTGTCGTCGTAACCGATGCCGAAAACGAGGTCGATACGTCGCGTTGGCAGGGCGCTGGTGTTGGTGATATTGCCGCCGAAGATGCCCGAGTTGGGAACAATCATGCGCTGGTTATCGCCGGTATGCATCAGCGTTGCGAACAGTCCAATTTCATCGACTACGCCGGAGACACCGCCCGCGGTAATGAAGTCACCGATTTTGAAGGGCCGGAAGATGATGATCATGACTCCGGCGGCAAAATTACCGAGCGAGTCTTTCAATGCCAGACCGACTGCGAGTCCTGCCGCACCGAGAATCGCCATCAGCGAAGTGACGTTGACGCCGAGCGAGTCGACCGCGGCAAGCACCACGGCGACGAGCAGCACCGCGTAGGTGATGTTACCGATGAAGCCGACCAGGATGGTGTCGGTTCCAGCCCGTGTCATTGCTTTTTGCACCAGGTTGCTAAGCATGCGCGCGATAATTTTACCGACGATAAAGATCGCTATCGCGATGCCGATCTGAATAGCCCAGTCGATACCGTGTTCCGATATCCAGTTTGATATGTTTTCCATGTTCTCTCCTAAGAATGATTTCTTGTTGTGTTAATTTTGCGGCGCGTATTGTGCCACGTACCGGTAACTATTGGGAGTATAATTTTTCAAACGAATATAAACGTTATAAAGCCGGGATGCATTAATTCCATAACCAGTCGAGAAATAATATGAAAGCAAGTGATCTGTTTGTGCGTTGCCTGGAAAACGAGGGCGTTGAATATATCTTCGGAATTCCCGGTGAGGAGAATCTCGATGTCATGGATTCGATGATCGGCAGCAGTATCAGGTTCATCACCACACGCCATGAGCAGGGTGCGGCGTTCATGGCCGATGTCTATGGACGTCTCACCGGCAAGGCCGGGGTGTGCCTGGCGACGCTGGGGCCGGGTGCGACTAATCTGGTTACCGGGTTTGCCGATGCCAACATGGATCGCGCGCCGATCATCGGTATCGCCGGGCAGGGCGCGACCACGCGCATGCACAAGGAAAGCCACCAGATCCTCGACCTGGTCAACCTGTTTGCACCGATTTCAAAGTACAGTGTACAAATTCGCGAACCCGAAATTGTCGCTGAAATTGTGCGCAAGGCCTTCAAGGCGGCTGAGGCTGAAAAACCGGGCGGAAGTTTTATCGACTTTCCCGAAAACGTGGCTGCCATGCTGGTGGATGGTAAGGCGCCACTCAAGGTACAGAGCGCCAAGCCGCCAGTGCCACCGGCAGACAAGATCACCCAGGCCGCCGACCTGATTTCCAATGCCAGCTACCCTTTGATCATGGCCGGCAACGGCGTGGTTCGGGCCAGTGCCAACGAGGCACTGGTCCGGTTCGCGGAAAAGCTCAATATTCCCGTCGCGACCACTTTCATGGCCAAGGGCAGCATCCCGTTTTCACATGAGCTATCTCTTGGCACAGTGGGGTTGCAGGCCCATGATTACGTTGCCTGCGGTTTCGATCGCGCCGACGTCGTGATCTGCGTCGGTTATGACATGATCGAGTATCACCCGCATTTGTGGAACCAGGAAAAAGCCAGCCAGATTATTCATATCGATATGAGTGCGGCCGAGGTTGACGAGCACTATATTCTCGAATGCGGTGTCGTGGGCGATATAAGTGCGGCACTGGATGGGATTGCCGCGGAGGCGAAACCTCAAACCGGATCAAAGGCGCAAACCCTGCGCGAGACTATCGTCGAGGAGTTAAGCATGCATGAAAGCAATACTTCTTTCCCGATGGTTCCCCAACGAATCATTCTGGATTTACGCAAAGCACTGCGACCTGACGATATCGTGGTCTCGGATGTCGGCGCACACAAAATGTGGATGGCACGTATGTACCAGGCGGAACGTCCCAACACCTGTATAATTTCCAATGGTTTTGCAGCGATGGGAATCGGGCTGCCGGGTGCTATCGCGGCCAAGCTCGCCTATCCCGACCGTGTCGCGTTGACCGTTACCGGTGATGCCGGCTTCCTGATGAACTCGCAGGAAATTGAAACTGCCCTGCGTATCGGTGTGGCGATCGTCGTCCTGGTGTGGAATGACAGCAAGTATGGCTTGATCAAGTGGCACCAGGATCGCCGTTTTGGTCGGGATACTCAGATCGAGTTCAACAATCCGGACCTGGTCAAGTATGCGGAAAGCTTCGGCGCCAAAGGTTATCGTGTCGACTCGGCCGACAACCTGCTGCCGACTCTGAAGCAGGCGATTGCCGACGATACCGTGGTATTAATCGACTGCCCCGTCGACTACTCCGAGAACATGAAACTCACTGAAAAGCTCGGCAACCTGGTCTGCCCGATTTAAACAGCAATGCCCTGGAATAAATGTCAACTCGAACACGAGATGAATGGCAGATCTGTAAGGGCGTAACCAAGGCATCAGAAGTTCTTCACCAGGCGTTGTCGTGCCGTTGTTGAATTCGTAGGTAATGACCGCAAGTTCGGTTCCGCCACGGCGATACTTCCAGCAGCGACTGCGGTTGACGCCGCAACTGGCGGCGCCGGTGTACATTGCCCATCCCGTACTACTGTTGTCATTGCGACCGATTACCGGGGGTGGAACGCTGAACATCATGTACCAGAAACGCGTCGCCTGGTTATTGCGATTCGGTGTACCCACCGGTACATGGGCGTTGGTCTGGGTGTTGCGCACACTGCCGTTGAAAAAACGCACGCTGACATCATCGATAGCGACGAAAGTCGCGTTGTCTGGCGAACCTTCCAGCGCGTAACGGATTGAATTCATTTTGCTCAGGTAACTGCTTGCGGTTGCAAAGATCATGTCCACCTTGGCGCTTTCAGCGTCATCAGTGAGATCTTCAAATTTTCCAAGGGCAACAGTTCCCAGAATGCCGAGTATGACGATGACGACGATTAACTCGACCAGGGTAAATCCGAAATACCCGGGAATTGGTACTTTGACCATGTCTGGAACTAAATCAGATATTAATATTATGAGTGAAATATAGTTCATAACTATATGAAAATATTAATTATTGTTTGGAGGGATACGCTCTAATAGAAATGTTTTTCAATTCAATCTAAGCGGTGTGAACATCTTTTTTACGTGCGCTTCGGGCGCTCAGGATGTTCTGGTAATTGCGCAGCTGACTGACACTGGTTACTGCTTCGGTTCTGCGCGGGTTAACGCCGGCTCAGGCCCGAGTAGGCGATAGGACTGGGTTCGACTTTGGCTTCTCTCCTGAGTACGTAGATGCCCGAACCGATGATCAGCCCCACGCCCAGCATGGTCAGCATATCGGGAATCTCCGACCATATCAGGTAGCTCAGCAGCGTCACCCAGACGATCATGACATATTCAAATGCGGCTATCCGCGAAGCCTGTTCGCGCTGGTAGGCGTTGCTCGAAAACATGAAGCCGAGTGCGCTGGTCAGCCCGGTCAACATCAGTAACAGGAAATCATATGCACCGGGTACTGACCAGGAGCGCAGCAGGAAGCGGGTACTGACGTCGGCGTTCTGCTGCGGATCGATTCCCGATAACAGTAAACCGGTAAGACTGCCTAGCACCACGAACGCCACGCTGGCATATAATGACATTACCGCGGGGGGGTCGGTCATCCTGGCAACGCGCACCATCAGCTGACAGCAGGCGTAGAAAAACGCCGCAGCGATTGGAAACAGTTCAAACAGATTGAATGTTTCGGTATCGGGTCTCAGTACGATCAGCACGCCGATGAAACCGATCGTAATACTGACGAATCTTCTGATCCCGACCTGCTCGCCGAGCAGTGGGATCGACAGCAACGTAATGAAAAAGGGAGCGGTAAAAAACAACGCGGTCGCCGTGGTCAGCGAGGTGCCGGCCAGGGCGACATAAAACAACGTAAACGCGATCAGCATCAATGCGCCGCGCACCAGGTGCAGCAAGGGGCGATGGTCTCTTAATATCTTGAGCCCACTGGTAAAATGGATCAGGATGAGTAACAGGGGTACCGCTACCAGACCTCTGATCGTCATGATCTGGTGTACCGGGTAGCCGGCACTCATTTCCTTGATGATGACATCCTGGATTGCAAACAGAAACTTGCCGGCGGTCAGGATTGCCACCGCCTGCAGCAAGGGGCTCATGGTGGCGCGGCGAATCAAGTCTTTACGATTTGCAGTTCGTGACCGATTGCAGCCTGCATCTCGACTTCCTGTTCCAGATCGGCTTCGGTGAGGGGGTGATTTTCCAGCCAGGGCTGCGGGATTTCGAGACTCATATCAAGTGCATCGGTCAATCGCAACTGTATCGGCGGTAGTCCCATCGGCAGGCGGCCACGATTGAGCAGTACCGCCAGACGCAGCAGTCGGGTCATCAGGTCTAGCGCATCGGAACGCACATAAACGTTGTCCTCGATCAGCTCGGGCATATACTTGCGTCGATGCAGGCGCACCATGATCGACAGCGCCCCCTGTTCCTGGCGTGAAAATCCGGGCAAGTCCATGTTTTGCAAAACGTAGCCACCGTGCTGATGATACTGGTTATGCGCGATCATCAATCCGATCTCATGTAACTGGGCCGCCCAGCCCATCAGGCGACGCTCGCGTTTGAGCAAACCCTGTCGCTTGACCTGGTCAAACAGCATCAGCGCAGTATTGCGTACTCGTCTGCCCTGTTCGAGATCTATATGATGCCGCTTCATCAGGTCCAGCACGGTTATCGCGCGGCGGTCTTCGTGCAGCACACGACCGATCAAGTCATGCAGTACACCTTCGCGTAGCGAACCGTCGGAGACGCGCATGAAATCGAGGTCCAATGCCCTGAAAATCGCCGCCATCACCGCGACGCCGCCGGCAAACACGGGTCGGCGCTGTTCGCTGAGTCCACTGATCTTGAGTTTATCCACGCTACCGGCCTTGATTATCTTCTTCACCAGCTTGTCCAGTCCCCCAGGGGTAATTCCGGTCTCGCTCCAGCCGTTTTCACGCAGGACATTATCGATCGCACGCGCAGTACCCGATGTGCCGATGAAATCCTCCGCCGCCAGTGACCTCAACGCGGCAATGTTCGGTTCCAGTTCGAGCTGGGCACTAAAGATCGCGCGTCGCATGCGCTGTTCATTGTATTCCCCGTTGGGGAAGAATCTTTCGCTACTGCTGACGCATCCGATGTAGAGGCTTTCAAGGAACAGCGGGTCACTTTTGTCACCGACAATAATTTCGGTACTGCCACCGCCAATATCCACGACCAGCCGTCGTCCCCGATCTCCCTGCAGGGTTTGTGCTGCGCCGAGATAAACCAGGCGCGCTTCCTCGACACCTGAAATAATTTCGATCGAAAAACCCAGCGCCTTTTCGGCACTGACGATAAACTGCCTTGAATTCGTCGCCTTGCGCAGCGCGTTGGTACCTACAACGCGTACATTTTCGGCATCCAGACCGCGTAAGCGCTCGCCAAACCTGGCCAGACAATCCAGCGCGCGTTCGCTCGCCGCGGGAATGATTTCATTTTTCTCATCCAGGCCGGCGGCGAGTCGCACCATCTCGCGTTCACGGTCGATCACGGTCAGGGCGTGCTCTTCCGCGCGTGCCACAACCAGGTGGAAACTGTTCGAACCGAGGTCGATGGCGGCAAATTGTTCCACTTTATCAGGCTCCACGACGAACCCGGGCACGGCCTACGCTGGTGCGATTGATACTCATGTTTCGACGACGATGTTGCCGACGTGCTTCTTTTCCAGGAAGGCCTGCTGCGCCTGGGTAAGGTCCTGTAGCGGAAAAGTCTGTGCCAGCAATGGACGCAACCGGTTTTGCTCAATCAATTTGACCAGCCGTTGCATCGTGCCGGGTGGAACAATGGTGGCCCCGGTCAGCTGTAAATCCTTGTACACCAGCTGGCGCAGATCGAACTCGACCAGCGGGCCGGCGATCGAACCGGAGCTTGAATAGCGACCACCCTGGCGTAGCGCATTTACCAGTGGCATGAAGGTCGGGCCACCGACGACGTCAAGGGCGACATCGATGCCGCCGTTGGCAGCCGTGCGAATCTCTGCTTCGAGATTTTCGCTATTTCGATCGATGACGAAGTCGGCACCAAGTTCCAGCAGGAAATCCGCTTTCGATTTTGCGGCGATGGCGATCACGCATGCTCCACGCAGGCGGCATAGCTGGATTGCCGCGGAACCGACCCCGCCGGAGGCGCCGGCGATAGCCACCACTTCGCCGGGTTGCAACCCGGTTCGTGCAGCCAGATTTTCTGCGGTGGTATAGGCGCAGGGGTAGGTTGCGAGTTCGGCATCGGATTGCGTGCTGTTGATTGCAATCGCGTTTTCGCTGCGGATGGTAGTGAACTCGGCATACCCGCCGTCGCACTCCGAACCGAAATACTGTGATCTCGAAGTATCGAGCCAGTCGCCCGTGGCCAGAAGCCATGGATCGATAATCACGCGTTCGCCGATTCTGGACGCCTCGACACCGGCACCAACCGCGGCTATATGGCCCGCAACATCGGCGCCCTGGATGCGTGGAAAGGTAATCGTGGAGCTGCCCCAGCTGCCGGTTTCGGCATCGGCAGTGTCAAAACCGCCTTTACCACCGAGATCGGTTATGCCCTCGGTTACCGATTTCGAATACCACGCGGTACGCGTATTGATATCGGTATTGTTCAGGCCGCAGGCAGCGACTTTAACCAACACCTCGCCGTCCCCTGGTTCGGGTGTTGGCCAGTCATGGTGGTATTCGAGCTTGTCCAGTCCACCGTGCCCGGTAAGTACAACCGCGCGCATAGTTTCGGGAATGATCATTTCATATTCAGCATGATTTACATGGCAATAGTATTTACCGGCTTATCTGCTGTCACTAAAAATCTCAACCCGCGGTAAAACAACACAGCGCTAAGCCGGTATGACGGATACCTGCAGGTTGCCAAATGCCACGGGCCGGCGCCATCGCTTTGATGATTCGAGCTTGCACGGTAATGATAACAAGTGGTTTACTTCTGCTTATGACAATTCACGTTATTCCAAACCTGCCGGGGCCGCGATGCTATGGTGAGTATCCTTGAGTAAAGAACCGACGCCGACCGAACGCTTGTATGCCATTGTCGAACAGGGGCTCTGCATCGGCTGTGGCCTTTGTCAGTCGATAGCTGGCAGTGATCGTGTCAGGGTGAGCAAAACCATGGCCGGTTACCTTCAGCCGATCGTCGAGGGGGAACTCGACCATGCCACGGTCGATCGAATCTATGCAGCCTGTCCGGGCACCCGGGTCGAAGGTCTGCCCGAACACCTGCTTGAAGCGGATACCAAACAGGACAACGTCTGGGGTCCGTGGCGACGCATGGTGCGCGCCTGGGCGGGTGATCCGCAAGTGCGCTTCGAAGGCTCCACCGGCGGCGTGCTGACCGCGCTTGGCGTCTACCTGCTCGAATCGAATCGTGTCGATTTCATCCTGCAGGTAAAAACCTCGGCCACCGAACCCAGTTTCGGCGACCCTGCGTTGAGTTTCACCGCGACCGATGTAGTCGAGGCCGCTGGTTCGCGCTATGGACCCGCCGCGCCGCTGCTCGATATCAACGCAGTGCTGGAGCGTAAACAGCCGTTTGCCTTTATCGGCAAGCCCTGCGATATCGCGGCACTGCGCAATTACGCGCGGCAGGATGAACGTGTCGACGAGCTGGTCAAGTACTGGCTAACCATGGTCTGCGGTGGTTATGGCACGCCACGGGGAACGGTTGAATTCTATAAACGGGTTGGTATCGATCCCGATGAAGTCACCGCTTTACGTTATCGCGGTCGCGGCTGTCCGGGGCCGACACGCGTCGAGACTTCCAGGGAGGTGCAGGAATTTCACTACATCGATTACTGGGGTGAAGACGAAACCACGTGGACCTTGCCGTTTCGCTGCAAGATCTGTCCGGATGGCATTGGTGAGGCGGCCGATATCGCGGCAGCCGATACCTGGATCGGCGGATCGCCCAACCGGGTCGACAGTGTCGACGATCCCGGCGTTAACGCGCTGGTTGCACGCACCCGGGTCGGTGAAGAATTGATTGCCGCGGCAGCAGCGGATGGCGCGCTGACACTCGATTACGATACTGTTCCAGATACACTGAGCGTTTACCAGCCACACCAGGTAAACAAGAAGTACGCTGCCTGGGCGCGCCATCAGGGCCTTGCCGAGGCCGGTCGCATCGTGCCGCAGACCAAACGCCTGCGCATCGAACAACTGGCCCTTGAATTGCCTGCAGAGACGATCCGGTTTCAGCGTGAAGGTACCCGCCGACGCGTTGAAACAGGAAAAGCTACCGAACCGGCCCCCGAAATCTGGCAACCATAATACAAAAGCAGGTTCGCATCCGGGAGCGCCAGTCAGCAGCGAGTATATAGATATACTTTCACAGGCTTGAGGAAGGCTATTTGTGGCGCGGTCCGAGAAACCGGGTTGCTAGTAAAAGTGTTGTCGATACCAGAGTTCCTGGAAGCATTATTGACCGGACCCACCGGGTCGGTTTCGAAAAATGAGAAACTATAAAACGATATCAATTTGGTAAACAGTCACTTTATTCGCTATTCTCCTAGATAGTGCATTGATCGTCGTGAACCTGTTGTAATTCGCCGGACGATGACTATGATCCAGACCTGAACCGAATCCATTAAAGAGGGCTTGAAATTGAACCAACGGCACAGACTCGTGTTAATGCCCGGCCTCGATGGCACCGGAAAGTTGTTTGCTCCCATCATCCCATTGCTCGAACAGCACTTCGAACTGATCATCGTGACCTACCCCGATCTCGATTCGTTTACCGATTATGTCGACTGCGCGCGCGGTCAGCTGCCGGGGACACCAGGGTTTTCGCTGTTGGCCGAATCCTTTTCCGGCCCGGTCGCATTGACGTTAATGGCTCAACAACCCGACCAGTTTGGTCCATCGGTGCTAGCTGCAACTTTCGCGCGTTCACCACTAGCGGCGTTGACGCGCATGGCGAACTATGTTCCCGAACAAGTGTTTTCTATCGGGGCATTGAGCGATTTCTGCCTGGATGTCTGCGAGACCGATGACGAAGATTCTTCCGAGACCCAGCCGTTGCCGCTGAATGTGATGGAGCAACTTGATGGCGTGCGGTTGAAACACCGGATTTCGGTTTTCAGCCGGATCGACATCTCAGCCCTGTTACCGGATATCGAGGCGCCGATTCTCTATCTACGTGCGCTGCAGGACCGGGTTGTTGCCGAGACTGACGCGCAAATGATCGAGGAATATTTGCCCGATGTTCAGCGCGTCGATATCGATGGGCCGCATTTACTGCTGCAAACCCGGTCGCAGCTGTGCGCTGACCTGATCATCAAGCACCTTCAGTCAGGCAGGTAAACCACAAACCCTCATTCAATATGTGCGCACGGGGTCATTTCAGGCGGGCATGACTCGATCAGCTGTTGTGGGCTATCCGGTGTGTTTTCCAGGCAGGAATCAGTAGCACCAGTACTAGTGCCGAAAATACCATCCACCCGAGGATAGCAAAGCTGCCACATAGCAGCACCGGGCCGATTTCCTGGCGCCGTAGTTTCCAGCGGTTGCCCGATAGCGCTGAAATCAGCATTAAAATACAGCCGCCAACTATCAGGCATAAGGCTCGAAACCACCATACCGTCATTTCGGACAGGATAATTTTCATCCCTGGCCAGTTCAAACCCCAGAACAGTGACAATGAGGTCAGTAGCAGAATCGGTGTAATGGAAGTCGGTGGCAACAGCATTGAGTAAGGGGCCCGGTTGCTACATTGATTGATAAGGTGAACTGGCGGTTGCCTGACTGGCAACAGTTTCAGGTCATCAAAAACAGGGCGGAGTTTGTCATAAAACGGTTTAGAATTCTCTTTTACCCGATATCCTGGATGCTGGACCAATAGATGAACCTGCCTGTTGAACAGGGAGCCGCCTGGCGGGATTTACTGACTCGCGAGTACTTGCCGAAGCTGGCCACGATGGCGTTAGCGCTGTGGTTGCACGCGTCGAATTCGATGCTGACCGCGACTACGATGCCCAGTGCGGTGGATGAAATCGGCGGTTTGAACCTGATCAGCTGGACCTTCGCGCTCTACCTGGCTGGTTCCATTTCGGCTGCTGCCTCGATCAGCCTGGTGGTGGCAACTATAGGCCTTAAACAGACCATGATCCGTGCGGCGCTGGTTTTCAGCGGCGGATGTGCGGTCGTAGCGCTGTCGCCGAACATGCCGCTTTTGCTCGTCGGCAGAGTGCTGCAGGGGCTTGGTGGCGGTGGGCTGATTGCGCTGGTGTATGTGGCCCAGGATCGCTTCTTCCCTAACAGGTTAGTTCCCAAAACCATCGCCTTTTTATCAAGCGTATGGATGATATCGTCTTTCAGTGGTCCGGTTATCGGCGGTGCGTTTGCGACTATCGGAGAATGGCGCCTGGCTTACTGGGCCTTCGCCGCGCAGGGCCTGCTGCTTATTCCGGCAGTTTTCTATTTGTTGCGCGGGATCGAGTCTGAAGTCAACCTGGCTGGAGAACGCATACCGATAGTGCGCCTGTTGTTGTTGAGTGCCTCGATTCTGCTGGTCTCTATATCAGCTGCCTACTACCACCCGATTGGGTCGCCAATCCTGATTCTGCTGGGCTGCCTCGCACTGGTTCTGTTCGTCGTCCGTGATCAGTCCGCGTCCAGCGCACGCATGTTGCCCGTCGAAGTGATCGATCCTGGACATGCGATCGGTAATGGAATTCTTGCTACCTTGTTGCTCTGTATCAGCATCATGTCTTTCCTCGTCTATGGCCCGTTGATTTTGATCGAGCTTTATCACCTGTCGCCGCTGGAAGCGGGATTTATCGTCCTGCTGGAATCGCTGGCCTGGGGGAGTGCGGCTATCCTGTTTTCCGGTATCAGTTCCGCGGCGGAGCCCCGACTGATTAAATCGGGTAGCGCTATTGTGCTGCTGGGTTTGATCGCAATGGCATTTATTTTTCCACGGGGGCAGCTATGGGAGGTAGTGGTTGCGGTGATCCTGCTGAATGGCGGCTTTGGCATGATGTGGGGCTTTATCATCAAGCGCGTGATCGCTGCAGCGAGTGAGGCAGATAAAGATCGAACCGCCTCGCTGTTGCCGATTACACAGCAGACCGGTTTCGCACTCGGTGCAGCCCTGAGTGGCTTGATCGCGAACGGTATCGGCTTGAATGCGGAGCCGACAACGGCAGAAATAAAATTGATCGCCTTCTGGCTGTTTGCCGGATTTGTTCCAGTTGCACTTATCGGCAATGTCATGGCCTGGCGCTTTGTCGAGCAGAAGAACTAGCTGCCGCCGAATTTATCCGGTGTCGAGAAATGGACCGCCAAACAGTAACACCGCCATGCCGACTCCAGTCGCAATCACCACGTTGTTGGTTCGCCACATGATGAGCACCACGCATGCCATCGCCAGGATTTCACTGATGCTGCCCTGTCGAACCGCGGGTGCCAGAATGGCCATGAAGGCGCAGCCGGGCAGGGCTTCGAGCACAGGTTGTATGCCCCGGATATGGCGCAGTTGCAGGCCGATGAAGTACCCGGTAACCCGAGTCAGGTAGACGATCGACGCCATCATCGCGATCGCTATGAAAGTTGCGTTTGCGTCAACCATAATCGCGGCGCACCTGGACGATCGCGACGATCATTCCACCCAGTACCGAGCCCAGCAGAATCAGGTAATCTGCGCTGCCGAGTTCAAACAATATCAGGGCGACGATACCGGACACTATCCAGGGTGCCGGCCTCGATTTGGAACCCTTGAAAAACAGCATCATCATGGTCGCCATTACCAGTGGTCCGGCGAAGTCGACCGCACCCAGGTCCAGGTTGGCAAACAGGTAGGCGGCGTTCAATCCGAGGAAGGTAGAACAGAGCCAGCTGGTCATCATCGATACGCCGTAGCCGGTGACGTAGCCGAGGCGGTCGACATCCTCTTGCATGCGGAAACTGTTAACCACCCCCGGATCGTTGAGCAGGAACAACCAGACGATGCGGCGTCGCAGGCTATGGCCATCAAAGTGGTGCGTCATCGCCATGCCCAGCAGCAGGTTACGCGAACTGACCAGTGCCACCGAAAGCGCGATCGTGCCCAGCGGTAACGGCGCCGTCCAGAACTCGAGCGCGGCAAATTGCCCCGAGGCGGTGAATACCGAGGCACTCATCAGCAACGCGTGCCAGTTTTCGATACCGCTGGCCGCGGCGGCAATACCGAACATCAGGCCGAACAAAAAGGTCGAAATGAAGTAATCACCGGAAGTACGAATGCCCAGTTGTGCGCTGTGCCAGGTAGTCATCAGTTGCTGCGCGCCAGTTTTTCAAACATGACCAGTGCGGCGAGCACGACGGCAAACCCGACCCATTGCAACAGGGTGAAGGTTTCGCCGAAGATAAACCAGGCGAAGATGGCTGCCATTGGTGGTTCGATCAAGGTAATCATGGCGGCCCGCGTAGCGCCCAGAATCCGCGCGCCTGAGAAAAAGGCAACCCACGACACGCAGTAGGCCACACCATTACCGGACAGGGCGAGCCAGCCGACCGTGGTCTGTGGCTGGTTAAACCGGCCAAACAGCAGTAACGCGAGGCCGAATATCGCGACGCCCCAGAGGCTCATATAGAGGTTGGAAACCAGTGAACCCGTCTGCTCTGAAACTTTGACATTGACCACCGTGATGACTACCGAGGCCAGCATGGCGAGGATGGCCAGCGCCACGCCGACGAAACTGATCTGCTCGAGGTCTACGCCAAGGATCAACGCCAGGCCGGCAAAGGCGATGCTGCCCCAGAACCATTGCGCAGCGTGTAGTCGGGTCGACCCGACGAGGTGTTCATAGACTGCCAGCGCCATCGGGTACAGGTACAGGATCAGGATTGCGAGGCTGATATTGATCGAGACAATCGCACCGAATATGCCGTAGACAAACAACGCTCCGGCGATACCGACGACGACGCTGTGAACCAGCATGTCACGCGGCAGGCGCAGGCTCTGTTTGATGATGATGGCTGTGCTGAGCAGGATCAGTACGGCAATGATGCCGCGGCTGAAGGCCACGGTAAGAACATCGCTACCGCTTTCATAGGCCAGCTTCGCGGTGGTTGGCAGGAACACCACCCCGGTTCCGGAAAGCAGCATATAGATTATGCCGACTGCATCGCGAGAGATCAGTTTCGCTGGTGCTGTACTGGTGGTCACGTTGGAGCCCTGGATTCCTGCTGTGTTATTTTCCCGCGCGAAGATACCACAGGCGAAAGCTTTGAATGAGGATTTATTTTTGCGGCGTAAGCGTTGTTTTAATTTATAATTTCGGCCTCAACCCAAGCCGGAATAGCCGGGAGCAGCCAACATGCATAAGTATGCAATAGATCAAATTCCGCAGAATCTGGAACCCTGGCCATTCGACAATCCGGACTCCGACTATAAAATTCTGCGCGGTAATCCACGCGCCTCGGGGCGGCTAGACTTCGGTGGTAACGGTGAGACGCATCGGCTCGGTATCTGGGCCTGCAGCGGGGGTGCTTTCGAATGTACCGAACTGGGTGACGAATTGCAGACCATCATCAGTGGGCGACTGATTCTGACCCGGGTTGGTGGTGAGTCGATCGAATGTGGTCCCGGCGACAGCATATTTACGCGTAAAGGTGAACGCGTAATCTGGGATATCCGGCAGGACGTGACCAAGATATTTTTCACCCACCTTCATGATGGGAATTCGGCTTAGGCTACCCGCTTTCCGACCAGCAGGGGTCTTAGCATCCACAGGCCGATAATCGGTCCCGGAACCAGTAACAGGAAAATATACTGGGGACTGATTCGCGTCAGCATCGTGCTGGCCAGTTGAATGCTGAATATCGTAACCAGGAAACCAATTGAATTGACGATGGTAAGCGCTGAGCCGACGTATTCGCGCGGTGCATTTTCGGCATTCAGGGCTGAAAACTGGGGTGAATCGCCTACCACGGTGATACCCCACAGCAACAGGAAGCCAAGAAAGACCGGTGGACTCGAGTTGAACAGGAGCGGTGACAGCAGGCAGCAGGTTCCTGAAATCGCGAGTTGAACTGCTGCCACGCGGGCGCTGCCAAGCCTGGCGGAAACGATGCCGCCGACCGCGGACCCGAAAAATCCGCTGGCGATCACCAGGAACGACCATAGCGGCACACTCAGCGCGATGTCGTTATTGTTACTGTAAGTCAACAATAACAGCGGGACGAAGGCCCACAGGGTGTACAACTCCCACATATGCCCGAAGTAGCCAAACGCCGAGGCGCGAAAACGGCGCGAGCGAAATATGATTTTCAGTGCATCGGGATGGAATACCGAGCCCTTCGGCAGATGGGGCCCATCCGGTACCAGCATTAACATGACGAAACCGCCGACTAGTGCCAATGCTGAAACGACCAGCATCACCTGTTGCCACGGAAAATCGGCCCCGCTACTTCTGACCAGGTGCGGGAAGGCCGTTCCCAGTACCAGTGCGCCGACCAGGTAACCCAGCGCCCGTCCAAGTCCCTGCGCGTACCAGCCTGCCGCTATCTTCATGCCCACCGGGTAAATGCCGGCGAGGAAAAATCCGGTCGCGAAACGTAGTATCAGCAACCAGGTCAGTTGTTGGGGGACAACCAGTATCGCGATATTGGCCAGTGCGCCGGCGAGTGAACAGTAGAAGAATACCAGGCGTGGTGAAAAACGGTCTGCGATCACCAGCAAGGCAAACAGCAGCGTGCCGCAGATAAATCCCAGCTGTATCGCCGAAGTGACATGGCCGAGTGATTGCTCCGCAAGCCCCCAATCCTGTTGTAGATCGAGGATGATTGCATTGCCGGCAAACCATAGCGAGGTACCGGTAAATTGCGAAAAAATAATGATCGGCAATATGTGCGCCGGGCGAGTTGTTGTGTTCAACGGGAAAATATCGCTTAAATGTGATCGAAACAAAAAGGCCCGCTCGAAAGCGGGCCCCTGTTGTTACGTGTCACCAGGAACCTTACTGACGCAGCTTGGTCCAGATCTTGTCGATCGACTTGACAAACTTCGGACCACAGGTTTCGCTGACGCGTACTTCAACCCCGGCCGGTACGTTGACTTCAGGCGCCGATGCCAGTTCCGGATCCAGGTACTTTGACGAAGACGGGATCGCGTTCGAATAACGTGCGAAGTTGGATACCAGGGCCATGTTTTCCCCATCCATGAGCCAGTTCATGAAGATCTTGGCGTTCTCGTAATTCTTGGCACCCTTCGGGATAACCAGGCTGTCGAACCAGCCAACCAGGCCTTCTTTCGGGTAGCAGTACTTGATCGGCGTACCCTCCATGCGGGCCCGCATTGCGTCACCGTTCCACGCGTTGGTGACGGTTACAGTTTTCGTAGCGACGCGATCGATCATGCCTTCCGAACTGTATACCTTGACGCACTTGTTTTGCTTCTGTAGCAGTTTCTGCATCGCCTTGAGGCTTTCCGAGCTGTCGTCGCAATACTTTTGACCGAGATACAGCGCCGCCATGCTCGCGACTTCTTCCGGTGTCTGGAACACGCTCAGGTTGCCGCAGGCTTCGCCTTCCGGTTCAAAGAAGGTTTTCAGCGAGTCACAGCTTACGTCTGCTGCATCGGTACGAATCGCGAACGATGTCGTACCGAACTGGTAAGGGCTGGAATACATCTGCTCGGGGTCCCATGCGGGTCCCTGCCAGGCTGGATCCACGTTCTTGTAGTTGGGCATTGATTTGACGTCAACTTTTTGCAGCAGGCCTTCAGATATCATGATGCTGACGAAGTTGGAGCTGGGCACCGCGAGGTCGTATCCGGTAGCCCCGGACTTCAACTTGGCGAGCAGGGTTTCATTGGAATCATAAGTATCCATGGTGACCTTGATGCCGGTATCCTTTTCAAATTTTTGTAACAGGTTTTCCGGGGTGTAATCAGTCCAGTTGTAGAAATAGAGGTCCCCCGCCCCCTGTGCCGTGCTGACCCCGAATATCAGGGCTGCTCCAGCGATGCTGCTCAGTAATTGCTTGTTCATCTTTAATCCTCGTTTCGGTTATGCATTTTGGATTGGTGGTTTAAGCCGCTTCTCTCTCGGCACCCCTGGTTGCATACCAGTATGCCGTTATGAAGAGAATCGATATTACCAGCATGACCGTCGAAATCACATTCACCTCGGGAGTGATGCCCTGGCGAATCATGCCGTAAATATAAAGTGGTAAGGTGGTCGATCCAGCGCCCGCGACCATCAGGGTAATAATAAAATCGTCGATTGAAATGATGAACGATAGCATCGCACCGGCGATGGCTCCCGGCATCAACAGGGGCAAGGTGACGTAGCGGAAGGTTTGCCAGTCGTTGGCGTACAGATCGGCAGCGGCCTGTTCCAGGGTTTCATCCATGCCTTCGAGGCGTGCCCGGATGGGCAAAAAAGCGAACGGGATACAAAATACCGTGTGCGCGATGATGATGCTCGTCAAGCCAAGTTCGAAGCCGATGACCGCAAAGAAGCTCAGGGTGGCGACCGCGGTCGCTATCTCTGGAACCACCAGCGGCAGACTGACGATACCAAGCGCCGTGGCCGAACCGCGAAAATTACGCCCACGCGCGAGCACCAGCGCAGTCAGGGTCGCGATCGTAGTCGCTATAACCGTGGCAATCACCGCGACAATAAGGCTGTTGATCGCGGCTGACTGGATATCGTCGTTGGTAAACGCCTTGACGTACCAGTCGAGGCTGAATCCCCGCCATATCTGTGCCCGTCGGCTGACGTTAAACGAGTAAAACACCAGCACCAGCATCGGTGCATAGAGATAAATGAAAAACACCCAGGTCCAGATTTTGAGACCGGGATAATCGCCGACGATGTACTGTTTCTTCGCCATTTCAGCTACCCGTCTCGGCGCGCCTGCGCGCCGCAATGCGCGCCTGGTACATCAGCGTAATCATCACGATCGCCAGCAGACAGATCGCCAGCGCCGATCCGAAAGGCCAGTTTCGCGCCGAGGCAAACTGCGTTTGTATCAGCGAACCCATCATCAATTTTCTACCACCGCCGAGCAGGTCGGGTGCGACGAAGGCGCCCAGACTCGGTACGAACACCAGTATACAACCGGCGATAATGCCGGGTGCCGCTAGCGGAATAATCACCTGGCGCGCGACCATGATGCGGTCGGCATACAGGTCGTGGGCGGCCTCGATCAGGCGGAAATCGAGTTTTTCCAGGCTGGCATAAATCGGCAGTACCATCAGCGGAATATAGGTATACACCAGGCCGATGCCGACCGCGCCGTTGGTGTACATCATGTCGAGGCTGTCATCGATGACGCCGAGAAACTTGAGCGGTTGTTCGATCACCCCGTCGGTGGCCAGGATCAGGATCCAGGCATAGGTGCGTACCAGCAGGTTGGTCCAGAAAGGCAGCGTGATCAGGAATAACAGCATGCTTTGCGTGCGCGCATTCTGGCGCGTAATAAAATAAGCGACCGGTAAACCCAGTACCAGGCAACCGAGCGTGGCCAGCGAAGCCAGTACCACCGAACGCCCTATAATGTTCAGGTAGGTAGCATCGAACTGCAACAGATCATCGAAATCTCGTTCGTAGAGAATCTGGATGTAGCCTTCGAAGGTAAATCCTGCATCGACCCCGCCATAGGGATCGGCTTCCATGAAGGAAAACACTAGCAGGATGAACATCGGCAGAATCATGAATACGCCGATCGTAATCAGCGCCGGGGCAAGTCCCAGCCAACGGCGGGTAACAGGATTACGTGGCAATTCCATCAGTCGATTAGCATCCTTACCGCATCCGCAGACAGCCCGACCCCGACCAGATCGCCTGCGGTAAAGCGGGCGTGACCGGTCAGGTCGATTTGATCGCGCACCGACAGGGTAATATCGTCACTGATCGCGACGCTGTAGCTGGTGTCGGTACCGAGATAAACTGCGTCGGTGATCCTGCCCTGGACTTCACCGCTTTGCGCCAGTGAAATTTTCTCCGGGCGAATCGCCAGCGTGACCTTGTCACCTTTGTTATGCTGCGCTATCGATTGTACCTTGAACGACAGGTCATTGCTCACCCGGCAATTGGCGAAATCGTCTTCGATGCTGCTGATTTCGGCTTCGAGAAAATTGGTATCGCCGATAAAGTCGGCCACAAATCGATTTATCGGCCGCTCGTAGATGTCTTGCGGACCGCCGATTTGCTGGATCTGACCTTCGGACATGACGGCGATGCGATCGCTCATGGTGAGCGCCTCCTCCTGGTCATGGGTCACGAAGATAAACGTGATTCCAGTTTCGCGTTGCAGGGTTTTCAATTCAACCCGCATCGCCTGGCGCAGTTTCAAATCTAGCGCGGACAAGGGCTCATCGAGGAGTAACACCTTGGGCCGA
>CAWCBX010000063.1:0-27482 GCA_963793595.1 uncultured Gammaproteobacteria bacterium
TTCGACCTCATCACCCAGGCGCCGGTTTTCTGTTTGCAGGAGCTCGGCTTTCTTCATCATCGGTGCGGCATAATAATTCCACCACCCAAAAACGATCACGACGATTAACGAGAACGCGATCAAACCCCGTTCACGCAGGGATTGCGCGTCAAAGCGTTGCCGATATTGCTCAAGTTTGCTATTCATTGAAATCCCCGCTGGTGGCGATTTCAAAGTCTACTTTCCAGTCACTGTCGCTGGCGCGACTCAGTTGAAACAGATCGAAACGATTACCCTGAAAAATATCTTCATCACCGAAACGGTCGAAATATCCTGGAACTTCGGCGGCATTGAGAGCGCTACCCTTAATCTGCACAAAATTTTCTGAAAACCGAATCTGGTTTAGCCAGATATCATCGACATGCAAATGGGATAATGCGACCAGGTAGTCGGAGAAGCCTTCCCCTGAACCAAAACGGTTGGCATCGACAAAATTCAATACCTTTTTACGGGCCGAGATCCGGCGCGCCGTGGTTTCGATTTCCCGATCGAGCCGGTGGTCCTCAAGCAGTCTGGACAGATCGGCGTTGGCGACCGCGAGTTCAGCTGTCATGCGACCCTGATCGGCCTTGATCGCCAGGTTACTGCGCCTGGCCTGTTCGAAGTCGGTATGCAGCAGGAAGCTCCAGATGGCACTGGCTGCGATTACAACCAACAGCGCCGCGGCGACCTGAACCGCCGAAATCCACAGCAGCTTTGCCCTGAAACGATCCTGGTAAAGGTTGATTTGCTGGACGATCACAGGCTCACACCACGCAGCGCAGCGCAGTAGGCATGGAAGCATTGCTGCTCCAGTCCAGGGCTGTTGTCGTCGCCGGCAAAGGAGACAAAGTCGATATCGAAATTGGTCAGGTTCTGCAGGTACATCGCCATTTTCTCGGTAATTTTGAGTTGCGGGAAAATGCGCAGATCGGTGACCGCACCAATGTCATAAAAACTTTCGAAGTAATCCAGCGAACGTTGCAGTTCGAGCAGTAACGCATCGAACACGCTTTCGTCTTCGCTGGATGCAGTTTCAAGCTGATCGATACCAATCATGAAATCACGCGAAACGTACAGATCGGTATCGTGGTATACGCTAAGTAAACCATTGCCCGAATTCAGGGTTAACAGCGCCAGGCTTTTTTCGGCGCTCTGTTGTACGGCGTGCAGGTTAGAAGGTACCAGTTCATGAACATCGAGGGCATCCAGCACCAGCGCGGTGGAATTAATACTATCGACATAACTGCTGATGACGGTCTCGCGCGCGGCTACGACTCGCACCTGTTGCTGCTTGTTCTTACTCGAAACCGGCATCGGATAGCTATCGACAACCGCATGGGTAACATCATAGTTGATCAAATCCTTTATCTTCCAGGTCACAGCCGGGATCATCTCGGAATCTTCGACCTCGGGTCGCTCTACCTGGTAAACATCACAGTCATCGCCTGCGACGAGGCAAACACAGGGTGTCTTTTGCAAGCTGTTGCGGTGTACCCATTCAGTTAACGCCTCGAGCTGGGCTTCCTGCCCGGCGGCGTTGACGAATTCGCTACGAATTATGCCACCAGGGTTGTTCTTGCCAGTCTGAACCTGTGCGACAGCGACGCCATCGGACAGAAAATCAATACCGATTTGCGATTCTTTTCTCGTTGTCGAGAACAGGCCCACGTTTTACTCCGAGTGTTTTAACGAACTAATTGAAAAACCATTGCAAGTTATATGCCATCCGGCATCTACACCTGCCTCCCCTGAAAAACTAAAAACTTGCACAAATTAACGTGCAAGCTTACCGACTCCATTTTGGTAGAATTCTATTCTAGAGTTTGCTTAAGGTAATCGAGATAACCTATTGTCATTGCTAAAAATATTAGCCTATAGTTATGCTAATTCAAGTTATTAACTAAAATAAGTCTGGATATGATGAACATAGTACTTTTTGAACCCGAGATACCGCCAAACACCGGCAATATCATGCGCCTGGCGGCAAACACCGGGTTTAAGCTGCATTTGATTCGACCGCTTGGATTTGAGCTAGATGACAAGCAATTGCGGCGTGCTGGACTCGACTATCGGGAATGGGCTGACGTAAACACTTACGAAAACTATGAGGAGTTTTTTATTTCTCGCGAATTCAATGACTTATATGCCTTTACCACCAAGGCTCAGAAAACTTACAGCGAGGCCGCCTTCCGCCCTGGAGATGCCCTGTTGTTTGGCCCCGAGAGTCGGGGGTTACCGGCTGAAATCCTGAAATCACTGCCCAGTGACAACAAGTTGCGCATCCCGATGGCGCCGGCTTCACGCAGCCTGAACCTGTCGAACACTGTTTCGATTGCGGTTTACGAAGCCTGGCGGCAACAGGGTTTCGGCCGCTAGATCGTTTTCACTCGTGACCCTGCGGCCGGTTCTCGAGGTCACGTACCGCATCCTGGGGATTCTTGCCCTCGTACAACACACGGTAAACTTCCGTGATAATCGGCAAGTCGAGCTCGAGCTCCTTTGCCTTGTTATAGATAGCCTTGGCGGCGCGTAAGCCTTCGACGGTCTGACCGACTTCAATTTCCGCATGCGCCACACTTTTACCCTGCCCGATAGCCAGGCCGAAGCGCCGGTTACGACTCTGGTTATCAGTACAGGTCAGAATAAAATCGCCTAGCCCGGCTAATCCCATCATGGTTTCCTGGTGAGCGCCGAGTTTCGTGCTGAGCCGCATTATTTCAGCGAGTCCACGGGTCATTAAAGCGGCGCGCGTGTTGGCGCCAAAACCGAGTCCATCGGCAATACCAACCGCGATCGCGAGCACGTTTTTAAGCGCACCGCCGAGTTCTACACCGATGATGTCTTCGCTTGTATAAGCGCGAAAGTGATGACCGCGCAGCAGCTCGGCAAAAGCGCTCGTAGTTGGCGCGTCATTGCCGGCACAGGCAATCGCCGCGGGTAATCCCCGCGCCACCTCGGTAGCGAAAGTCGGACCTGAAATTACCCCGTAACGATACCCGGGCAAGGCTTCATCGATGACTTCATGCAACAGCTTACCGGATTCGATCTCGAACCCCTTGCTGGCCCAGAACAACGCCTGGTCGGGCTGCAGCAGCGGTTTCAGCTGTTGCAGCAAACCGCGAAAACCCTTGCTCGGAATAGCAATCAGCAGATACGTGGCATGCTCGATGGCAGCTTCCAGCGTAGCCTGCGGCTCAATATTGTCCGCCAGCGTGAAACCGGGAAGATAATCGGTATTTTCGCGCAGCTCGCGCAAGCGCTCGATGTGATCGGCCTCGTGCCCCCAGAGCCTGACCTGTAACCCATTCCGCGCCAGTTGCATTGCCAGCGCAGTTCCCCAGGAACCTGCGCCAAGTACCGCAACGGTTTCAGTCATCGTTTAATGCGTGACTTCGGCCGCTTCGGTGGCTGCGCCAGCTTCGCCCTGTTCTGCCTGCTTTTGTTGCATGTGCTGCTGATACAGAGCATCGAAATTAACCGGCGACATGATCAGCGGTGGGAAGCCGCCGCGCACCGACATATCCGAAATTACTTCGCGCGCATAGGGGAACAGAATATTCATGCACTGGCTGCCCAGCAGGTAGCTTTTCTGCTCATCTTCAAAACCGGCGATCTGAAACAGGCCGGCCTGGTGAACTTCGATCAGGAAAGCGGTTTCGTCGTCAATCGATACGGTTGCGGTAATACTCAGCACGGCTTCATACATATCAGCATCGATATGGGTCTGCTTGTTGCTAAGATTCAGGTCAATTTTCGGATCCCACTTTTTGTAACCAAAAGACTTGGGCGAGGCAGGGGATTCAAACGATACATCCTTGACGTAAAGCTTCGTGATCGCGAACTGTTGCTTTGTTTCAGTTGAGTCATTCATAAGTTTTTACTTTTTGCTGAGGGGTAAATGAGCTTCCTGCCAGGCCATCAGGCCACCGTTTAAACTGTATACCTTGTCAAATCCATTCTTGCTGAGTTCCTTGCAGGCCACGCCGGCGCGCGCGCCAGTTTTACAGTAAACCAGCATGGTTTTATCCTTGTATTTTTCGAGTTCACCGATTCGCTTCGTCACCCCGCTGACCGGAATCTGAACCGCCCTGGCGATCTTGCCGCCTATCGTCTCCGCCGGCTCGCGCACATCAAGCACGACGACGTCTTCGTTATTCATCAGTTGCACCGCGGCCGCCGGCGTCAAACTGGCGAAACGCTGAGTCGCAATTTTCATTTCATTGAAAAAAACCAGCACCAGTAGCACTGCAAAAGCGATCACCAGGTAAGGGTGATTCATCGCAAATTCTGAAATTTGAGCCAGCATAAAAGGGAGAATTGAGTCGCTAAAGAAAAATATTTAATCGGTGGAACAGAACACTTCCTGCATCATTCCAATCAATCGCAGGGTGCGTTCGTCACCGACACGGTAAAAAACCTTGTTAGCATCCTTGCGCGACGACAGTATACCTTTATCACGTAAAATGGCGAGATGTTGCGAAATATTACTTTGCGAAGTACCGACATTTTCGACGATCCCCTGCACGCAAACTTCACGGCTTCCCAGGGTACAGAGAATTTTTAGCCTCAGCGGATGTGACATGGCCTTGAGTGAACGCGAGGCAATTTCTATATCGGCAGCCCGCGCGAGCAGCTGTTCACCGTCAATAGCAGCCACAGAATCAGTTTTCATTTGCTTCAGCGTATTACCAAACGTTAATATTAGAAAATGATTATGAATAAACACCGGCCCAATGTCTACATCGCCGTTACGTAAGCTACTACTAATGCTGCTGGTCGCCGGCCTGGTCATCGGACCATTTGCCATAGCCGCCGACAAGGCGACCAGTGAGAAACAGCTAAAATCAGTACTGCGCAAAATCGACAAGCTGAAACAGGCCATCGATGCCAAGGAAGACAGCAAGTCCCAATATATCAACCAGTTGAAATCGATCGAAGTCGATATCGGCAAACTCAGCCGGAAAATCCGGGCACTCGGTAATGAGATCGGCAGCAAGAAGTCTGAACTCAAGTCCCTGCGCGCTACCCGCCTGGAGCATCAACGCAAACTCAGTCGGGAGAACGAATACCTGGCCGAACAGGTATACGCGGCGTTTACCCTGGGCCGGCAGGAAAAAGTAAAACTCCTGTTTTCCCAGCAAGATCCGCAGAAACTGCAACGCAACCTGGTCTACTACCAGTATTTTTCCAATGCCCGTGTCGATTTGATCAACGCCGTACAGGGCAGCATCGACAAGATAATTGAAACCGAACAATTGATCCAGCAGGCGCAGCTCGATCTGGAGAAAAATCAGCAAGCCCTGAATGAACAGAAAAAGCAATTCGACCAGGATCTTGGTAAACGCAAAATCATAATCGGTTCGCTTGATAAGCAATTGAAGAAACAGGGTGGCAATCTCTCCAGGCTGGAAGATGAAGCCGCACAGCTACAAAACCTGATCAAATCGATCGAGAAATTATTTGCCGACGCCCCCGAGTCTGAAATCTCGCGAAAATCCTTTGCCAAGTTGAAGGGTAAGCTTGCCTGGCCGCTCAAGGGCAAGCTGAGAAAATTGTTCGGCCGGACCAAGCCCCAATCCGATTTACGCTGGCAAGGCGTCAAGATCGAAGCTACGAACGGTAGCCATGTGATGGCGGTATCGCATGGCCGGGTGGCATTTGCCGACTGGCTGCGCGGTCTGGGCAACCTGATCATTATCGATCATGGCAATTCATACCTGTCGCTCTATGGGCACAACGAATCCCTGTTTAAAACTGCCGGTGAATGGGTTGAAGCCGGCGATGTAATCAGCAGCGTCGGCAGCAGTGGTGGTGAACAGAAAGCCGGTCTTTACTTCGAGATCCGCAAGAAAGGCAAGCCGCAAAACCCAACCCGATGGTGCAAATCCGGCAACCATTTCGACTCCGGCTAGGGCCGGCATTGATGACCTGGCACAGAAACCAGAAAAATCACGCTATTTTCAGTAGAATCGCACTTTCTTGACCCTATCTTTTGAACTGTTTACAACTTATCGAGCCCTATCTGGTCTACAATACTTAATCGAACTAAAGCCGACGCGGGTAAGCGGAGACACGAATGCCAAAGAATTTGAGAACATCTACCTTGTTTCTGAGCGGAACACTGCTCGGACTTTTCCTGGCGGTTGGCCACAGCGTATACGCGCTCAAGGATAACGATCAAATCCCGTTCGAGGATTTGCAGGCTTTCACCGAGGTATTTTCCAGGGTCAAATCCGATTACGTCGAACCGGTTGATGATAAGAAACTGATCGAAGATGCGATCCGCGGCATGCTCAACGGGCTCGACCCCCACTCGTCATTCCTCAACACCACCGAATTCAGTGATTTGAAAATCGGTACCACCGGACAGTTTGGCGGACTCGGTATCGAAGTCGGCATGGAAAACGGTTTCGTCAAGGTCATTTCACCAATCGACGATACCCCCGCATCCCGCGCCGGCGTCAAGGCCAGCGATATCATCATCAAGCTCGATGAAAAATCGGTCAAGGGGATGACCCTGAACGAAGCCGTTAAATTGATGCGCGGTAAGCCCAATACCTCTATCGATCTGACCATTGTGCGTGAAGGTGAACCCAAGCCGCTGGTGATTCAGATAACGCGTGAGATTATTCGTGTCAAGAGTGTCAAGAACCGCATGCTCGAACCCGGCTATGGCTATGTTCGCATCACCAATTTTCAGTCACGCACCACTACCGATTTACTCAAAGCGATTTCCGACCTGCAAAAACAGGAGCGGCTCAAGGGCATGGTGCTCGATCTGCGCAATAATCCGGGTGGCGTACTCAACGGCGCAGTCGGTGTTTCCGACGCCTTTATCAGCGATGGTCTAATCGTCTATACCGAAGGACGAATTGATGATTCCAGCCACCGCTACCTGGCCACTCCGGGCGATAGTCTCAACGGAGCGCCGCTGGTCGTGTTACTCAACGGTGGTTCAGCCTCGGCTTCTGAAATTGTTGCCGGCGCAATACAGGATCACAAGCGCGGCATCATCATGGGTACCAAGTCATTTGGTAAGGGTTCTGTGCAAACCATCCAGGAATTGCGCAATGGTTCGGCGGTTAAACTGACCACCGCACGCTACTTTACTCCGAACGGACGCTCGATTCAGGCCAAAGGCATTGAACCGGATATCTTGTTAAGCACCCTGAGGCTGTCCGAGAATGACGCAAAGGCGGACGAATCCTATTCCGAAAAAGACCTGGAAGGGCGCCTCACCAATCCAAACGGTGAAAGTGAAGATGGTGAAAAGGCCGAGCCTAAAACCGAGGAACTGGCACAAACCGACTTTCAGTTATATGAAGCACTCAACCTGCTGAAAGGCCTCACCATACTCAACGAAATCAATAAAAGCTAAACCCGGTTTTGATGATACGAACCTGGCTGATCCTGTGCATAGCCTTTGCCACTGTGGCCGAGGCTGACCAGCGACCGGTACTTTCACTGGTCATCGATGACCTCGGGTATTCGCTAGCTAATGGCATAGCAGCCATTGATCTCAATGGCGATCACACCTACGCGATTCTGCCGGGTGCAGTTTATAGCCAGAAACTGGCTCAGCATGCGCATCAGCAACACAAGGAAGTCATCCTGCATCTACCGATGCAATCGATCAGCTCCACCGCCGCGCACGAACCCAATGCGCTCAATGAAGCGATGGATGAGGATCAATTAACTGACCAACGTGCACGCCTTACTGGAGAAAGTTCCATTTATCCGTGGCGTTAACAACCATATGGGTAGTCACCTGACCGAATTCGACTTCTTCATGCGTCCGGTGATGGACAGTATTCGCGGCTACAACTCAGGACTGTATTTTCTCGATAGCCGCACTTCTCCTCGCAGCGTGGCCCACGCCCAGGCGCTTGACGCCGGATTGAGCTCGATTAGTCGCGATGTTTTCCTCGACAACGAACCCAATCCCGAGTCGATTCGACTGCAATTCAATATCTGGTTAACCAAGGCGCGCGCGCGTGGTTCAGCGATTGCGATCGGCCATCCCTACTCGAATACCATTGAGGTTTTACGTACGCAGCTGCCGACAACCGACGGTGAATTCGAATTTTTACCCATATCGAAGTTAATCGAGGAGCGCAAGCAGCGAGGCTTTTCCGGCAACTGGCGCGATCAGCTATCCGCGTTAACGACCAGCCGGTAATTAGAGCGGCGGTTTTTGATAGCCGCCCATCAGCGTCTCGATTTTCAACGCCAACGCCAGCGCAATATCTTCGCGCCACGGCGCCGCTACCACCTGTACACCAACCGGTAAGCCGTCAGCGCTCGTGCCAGCGCGAACCGACAGTCCCGGCCAGCCGAGCAAATTATAAATCGTAACGTAACTCCAGTCATCGAAGCTATCGCCATGCGATGCGCCATGCGGGCGCGCAAGTGCATGCGACGACGGGCACAGGATGGCGTCATAGTCAGCAAAGAATCCGAGCGCCCGGCTGCGCGCTTCGTCGATAGCCTCCATCAGGGCCGGATCGAGGCTGTTGGCACTGGCGATTCCGTCGGCGGTAAGATAGCCGGCGAGATCGGGGCCTGGCTGCGTCGTGCCATAGCGTTGCAGTAGTCGCATGATCAAACCGGCATTGGCCGACTCGCGCAAACCGGTGCTAAGATTCACCAGTTCACGCATGCCGGGCAGCAGTTTTTGCTCGATGTTAAACCGCTGCGCCTGTAACTGCCGGGCAGTTTCAGCAACCACACGCTGGATGTCGTCGGCCGCCGCCAGGATTCCATTGTCGGCATACCAGGCGATACGCAGCTTTGACAGGTCAACCCCTGCAGAATCGCCGAGCGCCACCGGCACGACCGCGGGATCTCGCCCATCGGGGCCACAGATTATCGGCAACGCCAGCACGAGATCTTCGACATAGCGTGCCATGGGTCCGATCTGGGTCAACGAATCCATTACTCCACCGCCATAGGGCACGATATGACCACTGCGCGGAGTGCGTCCCGAGGTTGGCTTGATACCGGTGATGCCGCAAAAGTGTGCCGGCTCACGAATGCTGCCACCCGTATCTGACCCCAGTTCCAGCGCCGATCCACCACAGGCGACGATCGCCGCCGAACCCCCGCTACTACCGCCGGGACTACGCTCCGGATCGTAGGGATTCAGAGTACGGCCATAGATCAGGTTACTGGTTTCGCCGCTCAGGGTAAGTTCCGGCGTATTGGTTTTACCGAGCAACACCGCGCCTGCGTCACGCAGGCGCGCCACGACCGGTGCATCCTGCCGTGGGATAAAGTCTTTACGCCCCATGGTGCCGCCGGTCGAAACAATACCTTCACTATCGAGCGAATCCTTAATCGTGATTGGTACACCATGCAACGGACCCCTGAACCGACCACTGGCAGCTAATCGATCAAGCGCATCGGCCTCCTTGCGCGCCCGCTCGGCGACCAGCCGCACCACCGCATTGATCTTCGGGTTGACCTGTTCGATACGTTCGAGACAGGCATCAACGATTTCACGCGAGCTCAGATTACCCGCACGAATTTCAGCGGCGATACGACAGGCAGACCAATAGATTGCTTCAGACATGAAGCCGATTATCTAGGTCTCAACCCTGATTATCCAGCCTTGATTTCGCAGTGGGGAAGCGTGCCACAAACTCGACGCCACGCACGTCAAGGGGCAGCAATACCAGTTTTGACGAACGCTTACGATTTTGCAGCTCCAGCACCCAGTGAGGTACCAGCGGATCCCTGACATCGAGGTGGCTACTGCTTTCATCGCGTTTCAGATCCGATATCACCTGGGGCTTGCGGGCGGCCCGCCGACTAACTTCGATACTCGCTACCGGCGCCGCGAAAGACCATTCGCATTTTTTAGTAGTCTCATCAACAGTTTCGTCGAGCTGACAGCGCGGTTTGCCGTTAACATTGACAATACCAACCTGCTGTTTATGTAATTCACCATTGGCCAGCTTGATACTCAAGGATAACTGGTCTTCGCTGTTATCAATATTTTCAAAAGCAACCGTGCCTTCGAAGCCCTTGGCAATTTCGTTGACAAAGTAGAGACCCAGGCCTTTGCCGTGGTGTTCACGAATTCGGCGTGATGAAAACCCTAGCTGATAAATCTTGTCCTTTTCATCATCCTTGATACGCGGGCCACGGTTATACACCTTGAATTCCACTTCACCATCGTGATGCGCCAGTGAAATCGCGACCTTGCTATAGCGATTTTTGTATTCTTTTTGTTGCGCATAAAAGAGTGCGTTGTTTATCAGGTTTTCGATCAGCAGCACCATGTGATTCGGGTTACCCAGCATTTCATTATCGGTGCGTAACTGGATATTAAACTTGGCATCCTGATGGCGCGACGGACACTTCCACTCCTGGTGCAATTCAAGATCGTCCAGATTATCGGTGATCGGCAGTAAAGCGCGACGCAGCGCCTGGGTCATCATGAAGGTCGGGGTAAACGGCGATGTTTCGTCATCCGCCTCGCTCAACATAGATTGAAAGTAATGCTCTTCGCAATCGTAGATCCGGTTGGCGACATGCAGCGCAATATTATCGGTGGTGGAAAGGTCGAGCAGGTCCCATAAATAAAGCAGGCCATCGGCGGCATCCTGGATTTGCTGCTCCTGCCCGGGTTCGCAATTCAAGCGTGCGCGTTGCAGTGCAGTCTGCGCCTTGTCATAGCTGATAACCCCATTGTGGCGCACTTCCGAGGCGATGTTTTTAAAATGCAGAAACTTCTCATCGTACTCGATGGTTTCGAGCAGGCGTTCGCTGATAAACATCTTCAGCTTATCCGCATGATCGGAGTAGGTTCGCGCACGGGTACCCAGCTCACGTTTGGAGTCAAACAGTTCGCTGATCTGGGCCTGGTACTGTTGCAGTTGATTTTTACTGCGCGTGGTAGTTTTCAAATAATGCCAGATGTCGAAAACCACCAGCAGTACCACTACGGCGCCGGCGATCAGCAAATTTTGAGATTGCCGCATCGGCTCCGGCAATGGTTCGGTTGCGAACAATCCGGGGTTCGCCAACAGGAACTGCCAGCAAATCATGGCCAGCGCACCCAGCATACTTAACCAGGGGTAATAAATTCGAACTGGCTTCATTTACTTTTGGCGCCAGGCGGTTTCCAGTAGTAGGCCCCTTCATCACCAAAGGTGGCGATACCCTCGCCTTTGTTACACAGCTCGCTGAAGCTACCTTCCCGATCCTCGACAGCATCGAAGGCGCGGCGCAGGGTTTTGATGTGCTGGCGGTAACTGGCGTAGGAAAATTTTTCGGGATCCATATCGAGTCGCTCGGCAATCTGCCCCGCGGTCAACGGCCTGGGTGACGAATCCATCAGTTCACGCAACAGTTTACGCGGCATCGGCGCCAGCGGTCGTTTGGCGTTACTCGGATTCATCAGGCGCTGACCCTTCCAGTAGACGTTCCAGGTGTTCAGGTCGATGGTAAGCTCCCCGCTGCTGACGATATTAATCGTCGATGACAGATCGGAATCGATCGAGGTCTGCCTGAGCACTGCCTTGATACGCCAGCACAACACCTGCTCGACGTTATGTTGGTGCTTGGCGATGAAATCCGTCGCCGAAAACTGCTCCAGCGCCTCGCGTTCGATTTCGGTGCCGCTATGCTCCGACAGGTAAATAATGGGTAGCTGCGGCCATTTCTTGCGTAACGCATTGGAAACCGAAAAGCCGGCCTGGTCATTACCATTCATGCGCGCATCGAGCAGGGCGACGTCGGGTGGTGAATCCTTTTCCGTCAGTGCAATCTTTTGCCGCGCGGCCTCGGCAAAGTTATATACCGCGAGCGAGTTCGGTTTACCGTCGAAGTCTTCCTTCTCCAGTATGGGAGAAAATTTCCTGATCCAGTGGGATTGATCCTCGACCCAGAAAATTGCGGCCATTAGCAGGCTAAGTCCTTATTTTTTAACATAGTTCTCAAGTATATCCGCGCATGGCAGGACTGCAGCGCAGCGCCCTGAAATGTGAATTATTTCGAAATAAAACTGTAGTTTGCAGAAATTTATAGCTGCATTTCCCATTTTTCACCGATTTTTCACCAGCTCCCCCTAAATTTACCTCAACTTCAAAGACAACCGAGGCAAAGCAAATGTTTAACGAAATATTAACCGTCTGGTCGAGCCAACCCGGCATTTCAGCAACTATCTGGCTTACGATACTGGTGTTTGTTGCCTACCTGGCACGCAACCCGGCGCACGCATTGATCCGCTCTACCGGCAGGGCGATTTATGTCGCCTGCCGGCTATTTGCAACATCGTTGCGACATCTCGAAACCAGCCTGCAACGACGTAATAAAGAAGTCGTACTGGCGCTCGGAGAGGATGCCTGTGAACGCGCCATCGAACGCGAGTTTCATCGCGTCAACGCAGTGGTAACGCGTGACCTGAGCGCCTATCCGGCACTGCATCGTCAAATCAGCGATACCATCGATAGCATCGAAGAAGACTACCAGGCGGCAACCGATGCGCCACCGTTGCCACCCGCCTGGCTGGAAGCGGTAGATTCGATAGCAAGCATTCCACGCACTGGCGACGCCACCGTATGTACTATCCTCGATAACATCGGTAAAACAATGGAAGGCGCGCACCAGGAAACCCAGAAAGCCTATCGCAAATCGACTCTCGAAAGACACAAGCTGCTTGGTGCGATGCAGCCGCAATGGCGTAACCTGGGACAGTCGCTGACGCGCGTCAAAGACACTATCGACGGACTCGAAGAACGCTCGATCGAAATCGATCGGCAGATGAAATCCTACGAATCGATTCGCAACGGTGAAGATACCATTACGCGCACACTGTCTTCGTCATCGCTAACCCAGTTCTTCATTTCAACACTGGTACTGGTGATCGCCGTATTCGGCGGTCTGATCAACTTCCAGTTGATCGCGATGCCGATGTCAGAAATGGTCGGGGGCACCAGTTATATCGGTCCAATGCGCACCTCTGATATCGCTGCCCTGGTAATCATCATGGTCGAAATTGCGATGGGCCTTTTCCTGATGGAGTCGTTACGCATTACGCATCTATTCCCGATTATCGGATCGATGGACGACAAGATGCGCAAGCGCATGGTGATGATTACCTTCAGCATTCTGGCGATTCTCGCCACCGTCGAAGCATCGCTGGCTTACATGCGTGATTTGCTTGCCCTGGATCGCGAAGCATTGACCCAGTCGCTGGCCGGCACCGGTATTATCGCCGAAGCTGAATTCCGCTGGATCCCGTCGCTCGGTCAAATGATCATGGGTTTCATCCTGCCCTTCGCACTTGCCTTCGTCGCCATACCGCTGGAATCATTCATCCATTCGTTGCGCACCGTGCTCGGCATGATCGCGTTAAGCCTGATCCATTCGATTGCTTTCGTCGCCCGTCTTATCGGCGGCAGTGCGCGTCAGATCAGTGTCATGCTGGTGAGCCTGTACGACCTGTTCATCATGTTGCCACTTGGCATCGAACGCCTCATCGCGAGCAGCATCAAATCCAGGCACAAGCCTGATACCGCCGCAGAATCGAGAGCAATTTATATGGAGAAAAAATCATGAAAAAGCTGATTTTAACAACCCTGTTAGCACTGGGCCTGGCGGCCTGTAGCGAACCACAATCCAGGGCACGTGCGGTTTACCTGCTGCTGGATACGTCGGGCACCTACACCGCGGAAATGGACAAGGCACAGAAGATCATCAACTACCTGTTGGCGACACTGGACAGCGGCGATTCGATAGCCATTGCGCGAATCGATAGCGGCAGCTTCAGTGAGAAGGACATCGTCGCACGCGTTACCTTTGATGACAGGCCGAGTACCGCCAATCAGCAAAAGCGCGCTTTCAAAGACCAGATCGATGACTTTGTAGAAGGCACCAGGCGTGGCAGCAGGCATACCGATATCACCGGCGGCATGTTGCAGGCGAGCGAGTACCTCGAAGAAACCGGCGCCGGCGAAAAGTATGTACTGATCTTTTCGGACCTGGAAGAGGACTTGCAAAAAGGTCATATCCGCGACTTCCCGATCTCGCTGCCGGACATTCACGTGGTTGCACTCAACGTCACCAAGTTGCGTAGCGATAACATCGACCCGCGCGATTACATGGAACGCCTCGACCTGTGGGAAAAACGCGTCTACCAGGCCGGTGGCACCTGGGGTGTAATCAACGATCTGGAACACATGGACCGCTTGATCGCGCAACGCTAGATCTCCAGAGCACGGTCCGCCCGGGCCGTGTTCGCCACATCCTCTTGATTTCCCCCGCTGCGGCGGGGTTTTTTTCGGGTAAATATTTACCCCCCGTTTTCCTAATTAGTACTTGAGTCTGCAGCGTATACAGGGTTTAATCTGGCGCAGGTTTATGAAAAAAAGCTACACTTTGTATTTATTGGCAAATTTTTTGTCATTAAAACCAATGCTGAAAAAAATATTAATTTTCAATTTATTGTTCGTGCTGGTTTTTCAACCCGTCATGGCAACTATTATTATGCCTGCCTCGTTGACGGACCAGGTCAGCACTGGCGGCTTGGTTACCCAATCCAGACACTGCCCCGACAGAGCTACAGCCGGCTGTGCCGACATGGAAACCTGTTTCACTATCGGTTATTCCAATTGTGATGCCCAGGTCGCAACCTTGCCTTTCCTGAATCGATTCGATGCCGTAAAACTGCCAGGTGAACTGGCAACAGATGCCAGTAACTATTATTTATTAATTCCTCAAGGCCCACCCCCCAGGCCGCCCAGATACTCCTGATATTTATCGCTTGCCCCCGGTCTTGAATCGGGGCGTAAATTAATTTATCCGGAGTTACTTCATGTTTTTAAAGCAAGACGACGCTACTGCGCCCGCGCAAGGCATAGTTACCTACCTCTGGTTGCCTGAAAACAGCCTGTATCAAAACAACTATGAGCAAAAATTATGACCGCGCTAACACCAAAGGTCTTAATCTTTCTGCTCATCACAGGGACGATAAATAGCATTTTCACACGACCTGCAAGCGCAGCCGCTGAAATGCTGAGCTTGCAGCAAGCCGAAATAATGGCGCTGCATAATGAACCGGGTATACAAAGTCTGGATGCAAAAACCAGGTCATGGATACAACGTTCGATAGCCGATGGCCAGTTGATGGATCCCAAGATACAGGTCGGAATACTCAACCTGCCTACGGATACCTTCGATTTTGATCAGGAAAATATGACCCAACTCAAGATCAGCTACATTCAGCAATTTCCTGCCGGTAACACGAGACAGATAAAAAGCGAACAATCCATCAAACAATCAGAGCAATTTCAATACAGCATCGAAAACAGAAAACGCTCCATATTGCAACAAGTTCGCCTGAGCTATCTGGAAGTACTCTACTGGGAACAGGCGCATCTAACCGTACAGAAAAACAAGCAACTGCTTAAACAGTTGAGCGAAATAGTTCAATCCCTGTTTTCACTCGGGCGCAATCTCCAGCTGGATTTACTCACGGTGCAGTTACAGCAAAGCAAACTGGATGACCGACTGACGCAGATCGAACAGAAAATTAATGCGCAACGCTTCAAATTATCCGAATGGGTGGGTGAGTCCTCCAGCAAGCGGCCATTGCAGGATAAAACGCCCGTATTGATCGATGATGATCTGCTATCACTAGCATCAGATGAAGCGAGAACATTATTAAGCGCCCACCCGAAAGTGCTGGAGATCAATACGCAGGTGGATATCTCGCGTAAAGATATTGAACTGATTCGCGAGTCGGAAAAACCCGGCTGGAACCTGAACGTTAGCTACGCCTATCGCGATGACGCACAGGACGGGTCAGATCGCGCAGATTTTTTCTCTGCCATGGTCACTGTGGACCTACCCCTGTTCACCGAAAACCGCCAACAGAAACAACGCCAATCGCAGCAATTTGAAATGCAATCGAACCAAGATCAACGTGATGTCCTGCTCAGGAAAATGTTAGCCGAACTGGGACAACTGCAAGTCAATGAAACCCTGATTGAGCAAAGAAAAGTGCGTTATCAGAACACCCTGATCCCGCAGGCAAAACTGCGTGCGGAAGCGGCCATGCAGAGTTACCAGTCTGGTAACGGTGGGTTTTCCAGTGTTATGCAGGCTTATATGGATGCACTGAATACCGATCTTGACGCCTATCGCCTTAGCATTGACCAGTTAAAAAATCAGGCCGGCCTGTTGTATTTTGTCGAAGGCTTATAAAACCTACAAACCCAATTTTAGAATTAAGTAGAGAAATGAAATCGTGAATAAATTACTAACTGGTCTGGTATTAATCATCCTCGGCATAGCTACTGGCTATCTGGCACAAAGGCATATTTCAGACATCGTTGATTCCACCGGATTGTTCGAACCTACAAATGACAGCTCTGACCAGTCCTCCGGTGAAAAAGAGATCCTCTACTGGGTCGCACCGATGGATGCCAACTACCGGCGCGAAGAACCAGGAAAGTCTCCAATGGGCATGGACCTGGTACCTGTGTATGCAGATGATGGCAATAGCGAAGATGGCGTGGTCAAAATTTCACCCACCGTGGAAAACAATCTAGGTGTCAGAGTCAGCCCGGTACAAAGTGGCACCCTGAATAGAACTATCAATACCGTGGGTTATGTCAATTTTGATGAAGAAAAAATCTTTCACGTACATGCGAGGGTGGAAGGCTGGGTAGAACGGCTGCACGTAAAATCAGTCGGCCAGACCGTAAAGAAAGGGCAAAAGCTATTTGAGCTATACAGCCCGGAGCTGGTGAATGCACAGGAAGAATTCATCACGGCGTTAAATAGCAAAAACAATATCCTGATCAATGCTTCTAAAAGCCGATTACGCTTCCTGGGAATCGGCAATACACAAATCAAAAGTCTCGAAAAGAGTCGAACAGTTCGTCAACGTATCGATGTGTATTCTCAACATGATGGTTTTATCAATGAATTGAATATACGCGAGGGCATGTTTATTAAACCCGCGACGGACATTCTTTCCATAGGACAAATCGATACGGTATGGGTGATCGCTGAAGTATTTGAACTACAAAGTGGCTGGATTAAAACTGAGCAGAAGGTCGAGATGAAAGTTGGCGCGCTGCCCGGTATACCCTGGCAAGGTACGGTCGATTACATTTATCCGGTACTGGATGCAAAAACCCGAACATTACGGGTTAGAGTGCGTTTCGATAATCCAGAAGAACAACTCAAACCCAATATGTACGCTCAACTTACTATCCATGCACAAACCGATCGGGAAACCCTGTTCGTCCCGCGTGAAGCAGTCATTAGAAGCGGTCGCATGGATCGTGTGGTCAAAGCGCTGGGTGAAGGCAGGTACCTTTCCGTCGCAGTGAAAACCGGCATCGAAAGTGACAATGCTATAGAGATACTCGATGGCTTACAGGCAAACGAACAAATCGTCACCTCGGCACAGTTTCTGATTGACTCTGAATCCAGCCTGACCGCGTCATTTGAACGTATGCGAGACCCCGCCAGTAACGAAATGGCGATGGACATGCAATCCGATGAAAATCCCGATCAGGTGTGGATCGATGGGGAAATCAAAAATGTCATGCCCGGTCATAACATGCTCACCATTTCGCACAAGCCGGTAGATGCCTGGGGCTGGCCCACCATGGTGATGGATTTTACGGTGCAGGAAAACATCTCTATCAATCACCTGGAAGCCAATAGCGCCATTCGATTTCTGGCGAAGAAACTGGATGGCGGCGGCATCGAGATTATCGAGATTGATGAAGATAATACCAGGCAGAGCATGGATGATAGCCAGGCCTGGGTGAAGGGCAGTATCAATAGTATCGATAAAGAACAATATAAGCTGAACCTCAGCCATGAACCGGTCGAGGTATGGGGCTGGCCTTCGATGATGATGGATTTCTCCGTCTCGAAATCCATTGATATCGGTCAGCTCGAAAAAGGACAGTCGTTGCAGTTTCTGGTGAAGAAACTGGATAGTGGCGGGATAGAAATTATCAATATGAAGCAGGAACAATAAGCATGATCGCTTCTATCATTCACTGGTCAATACGTAACCACTTTGTGGTGCTATTGACGACATTGATCCTGCTGGGTAGTGGCTTGTATGCCGTCAAACAAACACCAATCGACGCAATTCCCGATTTGTCGGATGTACAGGTTATTGTCAAAACCAGCTTCCCCGGTCAGGCGCCACAAGTTGTGGAAGACCAGGTCACTTATCCACTCACCACTGCCATGCTCTCGGTTCCAAAAGCAGTCACTGTTCGTGGCTACTCTTTCTTCGGTGATTCTTATGTCTATGTCATCTTTGAGGAAGGCACCGATCTTTACTGGGCGCGATCACGAGTCCTGGAATACCTGAGTCAGGTCGCTTCCTCACTTCCAGCCACAGCAAAATCCCAGCTCGGACCGGATGCCACCGGGGTTGGCTGGGTCTATGGATACGCACTGGTTGACCGAACTGGCAAGCACGACATTAGCCAACTGCGCAGCCTGCAGGATTTCTTTCTGAAATATGAATTGCAGACCGTGCCCGGCGTTTCCGAAATCGCCACCATTGGCGGCATGGTGAAACAGTACCAGGTGGTGGTGGACCCCGATCGCTTACGTGCTTATGGCATACCGATAAGCCTGATCCGTACTGCCATCAGCCGGGGGAATCAGGAAGCAGGCGCTTCGGTGATTGAAATGGGTGAAGCCGAATACATGGTCACCGCCACCGGTTATCTGCAAAACACCGATGACCTGAGAAAAATCCCGCTCGGTATGAACAGTAATGGTATTCCATTACAACTCAAGGATGTGGCTGACATCGTCACCGGCCCTCAGTTACGTCGAGGTATCGCTGAACTCAATGGTGAAGGTGAAGTGGTCGGTGCCTACGTAGTGATGCGATTTGGTGAAAATGCGCAGAAAACCATAGATAGCGTCAAACAGAAAATCAAGTCGCTGGAACAAGGCCTGCCTGAAGGAGTGGAAATCATCACCACCTATGATCGTTCAACCCTGATTCAGCAGGCGGTTGAAAACCTGTATGAAAAGCTGCTGGAAGAATTTATCGTGGTGGTATTGATCTGTGCCATATTCCTGTTCCATTTACGGTCTTCACTGGTAATCATCGTAAGCCTGCCGATAGGTATTCTCGGTGCCTTCATTATCATGCATCTACAGGGTCTAAACGCCAATATCATGTCACTCGGTGGGATTGCCATCGCTATCGGTGCGATGGTGGATGGTGCGATCGTGATGATCGAAAACGTGCATAAGCGCATGGAGCGCACCACCCTCACCAGGGAAAATCGCTGGCAGATTATCGCCGAAGCCTCGGTTGAAGTAGGCCCACCGTTATTCTTTTCCCTGTTGATCATCACCCTGAGCTTTTTACCGGTATTCACACTGGAAGCACAGGAAGGGAAAATGTTTGCACCCCTTGCGTTCACCAAAACCTACGCCATGGCCGTCGCAGCCGTTTTATCCATAACCCTGGTGCCAGTTTTAATGGGTTATTTTATTCGTGGCAAAGTGCTTCCCGAACACAAAAACCCGGTGAATCGCCTGGTCAGCTGGATCTACCAGCCAATCATTAGAGCAGTACTTGACGCACCCAAAACCATGATTCTGATTGCCGGCCTGACGCTTGCCATTGGACTATGGCCCGCGACCAAGATCGGCAGCGAATTTATGCCGCCACTGGATGAAGGGGATTTGATGTACATGCCCACTACCTACCCCGGCATCTCTATCGGCAAGGCACGCGAGATATTGCAGCAAACCGACAAACTGATCATGACAGTACCGGAGGTGAAATCCGTATTCGGCAAAATTGGCCGCGCAGAATCTGCCACCGACCCGGCCCCGTTAACCATGATCGAAACCCTGATCCAGTTCAAGCCAAAATCTGAATGGCGCGCTGGAGTCACCACAGATTCATTACGCGCAGAGCTAGACCAACTGGTGAAATTTCCCGGCCTCACCAATGCCTGGGTTATGCCTATAAAGACCCGTATCGACATGCTCGCCACTGGCATCAAAACCCCGGTAGGGATTAAGGTCGCAGGACCCGATCTGGCGCAGATTGAAAGCATCGGTAAAGATCTTGAGAAAATTCTAAAAAATATCGAAGGAACTGCTTCAGTGTATTCCGAACGGGTTGCCGGTGGCCGTTATATCAAGGCCGATATCGACCGTGACAAGGCGGCACGCTATGGACTGAATATCGCGGACATTCAGGATGTCATCAAAACTGCTATCGGCGGTATGAGCGTTTCCCAAACCATAGAAGGTCTGGAGCGATACCCGGTCAATATCCGCTATCCACAGGCTTATCGGGATTCGGTAGAAAAAATACGTCTGTTGCCACTCACCACCCATAATAATCAACGCATTGCATTATCCGACGTCGCCTATATCAGCGTTGAAGATGGACCACCCGCGATCAAAAGCGAAAATGCACGACTCAACGGCTGGACATTGGTAGATATCAGCGGACGCGATCTTGGCTCGTACGTTGAAGAAGCACAAAAGGTTGTCGCCGATCAATTACAACTACCTGCAGGCTATTCCATCGCATGGTCTGGCCAGTATGAATACATGGTGCGCGCCAAGGAACGTTTATCCGTGGTCGTACCACTTACGCTAGCCATCATCATGCTATTGCTCTACATCAATTTCCGTAACGTTATAGAAGTTCTGATTATCATGGGCACCTTGCCCTTTGCATTGATTGGCGGTATCTGGTTAATGTATCTGCTGGATTACGACATGTCCGTTGCTGTAGGCGTGGGTTTTATCGCATTGGCAGGGGTAACTGTCGAAATCGGGGTGCTGATGCTGGTATACCTGAATCAGGCCTTCTTTCATAGCAGCCAGATTGCACTAAATGAAGGTCGGGATCTTACTCGTGAAGAAATCAAAACTGCGGTGCTCGATGGTGCGGGAAAAAGGGTACGTCCAATCATGATGACCGTAGCCGCCATAGTGGTCGGACTGATCCCCATCATGTTCGGAGAAGGCACCGGTTCAGAAGTGATGCAACGCATTGCGGGACCAATGATTGGTGGCATGATTAGTTCCCTGGTATTAACGTTGCTGGTTATTCCAGCGATCTATTTTTTATGGAAAACCAACGCTGCAAAGAAACATAGTTTCAAAAATATTAATTAAAAGGGTACAAGTTATGAATTATTGCAAAGTAGTAGCAATTTTGAATATGACCGATTTCGGCCTGATAAACACTTCCATACAAAAGCTGGGGATCCCCGGAGTGACCGTCAGCGTGGTAAAAGGATTTGGTGATTACATCAATGAATTTAATGAATTTGGTTTCTCCGACAACATGAAAATAGAAGTTTACACATCTGCTGAACAGGCTGAAATAGTCGCCGATACCTTATCCAGAATAGGCAATGAAATGACCGAAGGTGGTGGTGTAGTGGCCATCGAACCGGTCGATAAATTATTAAACGTAAGAAAACTGGAGACTCAGTAGCTTACATGTCCGCTCATCTACTCAAACAACTCCAGGAAACATAACATATGAAATTCGCAACAAGGTCGATATTACTGGCATTATTCTCTTCATCGTTACTGGCGAGTGGTACTCACGACCATAGTCACGACAGTATGAAATTCAGTGTTGGTGAACCAGGCCAGGGAAGGCCAGATCGAACCATTTCGGTTTCAATGCTGGATACGATGCGATTTGAGTTTGTACCCGGGCTGGGTGCACTCAAACATGGGGAAACCATTGAATTTAATGTAAAAAATGATGGCAGTATTCGACATGAATTTTCGATCGGCAATTCTGAAGATCAGGTCAAGCATGCGCTTATGATGCAAAAAATGCCGGATATGAAACACAGCGATCCCAATACTGTTTCGTTGGAACCCGGTGAATCAGCCACGCTTTCGTGGAAATTCATGGGCTCTGATAGCGTCGTTTTCGCCTGCAATATTCCAGGACACTTCGAAGCAGGGATGAAACATGTGCAGGCAATCAAACCAGACAATTAAGCAAATGTCATGCTGCAATGATCCGCGCTAAATGCGCGCTGCAACCCCGTGATAACATAAGCAAGGCACACCAGTTCGATAGCTGACCGACCATAAAATCCATGCCTGCCTGATTTCTGGCTCATCTATATATATCAACAAATGTATTCTTGTTGCCCTGGATGAATTCAGAGTTGATGCCATGCTTGCACCTGTAGTTACTACAAGCTTTATACTGGGCCTCTTTCAATAGATATCATATTCATTAATGGGTAATTCAGCACAAAGCGTTACGCCGGGTACTTGCGTCGATCCAGTCTGCGGGATGACGGTAGCCGCGGACAGTGAACAAAAATACCAGTTTGAAGATGTCGAGTATCTTTTTTGCTGCGCGGGTTGCCAGAAAAAATTTAGCGATGACCCGGCTGGATATCTGAGCGGCAAGGCGCAACAAGACGCAGCCATGGCAGAACCGATTCCCGGCGCCTTGTACATCTGCCCGATGGATCCCGAAATCGAGCAGGACCATCCCGGCAGTTGTCCGATTTGCGGCATGGCACTCGAGGTTGCCGGCGCGCCGGTTTTGAACACTCGCACCGAGTATACCTGCCCGATGCATCCCGAAATCGTGCAGGATCATCCCGGTAGCTGTGCCAAATGTGGCATGGCGCTGGAACCGCGCACGATCGAAATCGAGGAACAAAACGAAGAACTGATCGACATGAGCCGGCGCTTCTGGATCAGCGTCGTGCTGGCATTGCCGGTATTCCTGCTCGCCATGCTAGCCGATCTGGCACCTGCTTTATTGCCGGATGGTCTGACGATGAAAACGGTGCAATGGGTCGAGTTTGTATTTGCCACGCCAGTAGTACTGTGGTGCGGCTGGCCGTTCTTCGTGCGTGCCTGGCAATCGGTGAAGAGCTGGAATCTCAACATGTTTACGCTGATCGGTATCGGTGTTGGCGTGGCCTGGAGTTACAGTGTGGTCGCATTGCTGTTTCCCGGAATCTACCCGGCCGACATGGTGCATGCTGGCGGCACGGTTGCGGTTTACTTCGAGGCAGCAGCAGTAATCACCGCGCTGGTACTGTTGGGACAGGTGATGGAATTACGCGCGCGCAGCCATACCAATGCCGCGATCAAACTGCTGCTTGGGCTGGCCCCGAACACGGCTCGAATTGTACGCGACGATGGCAGCGAGGAAGACCTCCCCCTGGACCAGGTCTTGCCTGGCGACATCCTGCGGATCCGGCCGGGAGAAAAAGTACCAGTCGACGGCGTCGTTACCAGCGGCACCAGCGCTATCGATGAATCGATGGTCACCGGAGAATCGATACCGGTAGAAAAAAGCGCTGGAGATAGCCTGATTGGAGCAACCGTGAACGGTACCGGCAGTTTGCTGATGCGCGCTGAAAAGGTAGGTGCCGATACCTTGCTGGCCCAGATCGTAAACATGGTTAGCGAAGCGCAACGCTCACGCGCACCGATTCAGAGACTGGCCGACGTCGTCGCTGGCTATTTTGTGCCAACGGTGGTTTTAGTTGCTGTATTGACGATGATCACCTGGGGACTGATCGGCCCCGAACCACGACTCGCCTATGCGATCATAAACGCCGTCGCCGTGCTGATCATCGCCTGCCCTTGCGCACTCGGGCTGGCAACACCCATGTCGATCATGGTCGGCACCGGCAAAGGCGCGATGCTGGGAGTACTAATCAAGAATGCCGAGGCGCTCGAGGTCATGGAGCAGGTCGATACCCTGGTGGTGGACAAAACCGGCACCCTCACAGAAGGCAAGCCCCGGTTGGTTTCCGTTGTCGCCAACGAAGATTTCGACGAAGCCACCGTGTTGCGTCTTGGCGCCAGCCTCGAGCGCGCCAGCGAACATCCACTGGCAGAAGCCATTGTGCGTGGCGCCGAGGAAAAGGGGATCAGCCTCGCCGGCACCGACAATTTCGAGTCGATCACCGGACAAGGTGTGACTGGCAGTATCGATGGGCATACCGTTGCTCTCGGTAATCTGAAATTGATGCAGGCGCTTGCTGTCGACGCACAGCAATTATCGATGGATGCCGATGCCGCTCGCGCCGAGGGACAAACCGTGATGCTGGTCGCGATCGATGGTAAAGCCGCAGGCTTGATCAGCGTCGCCGACCCGATCAAGCAATCCACGCCCGAAGCCATTCGTGACCTGCATACCGAGGGCGTCAGGATCGTAATGTTAACCGGCGATAACCTGACCACCGCGCAGGCAGTCGCCGACAAACTTAATATCGACCGTGTAGAAGCCGATGTTTCGCCGGATCAAAAAGCGGATATCGTACAAAAGTTACAGGCCGAGGGTAATACGGTCGCAATGGCCGGAGACGGCATCAACGACGCCCCGGCACTGGCGCAGGCCCATGTCGGTATCGCCATGGGCACCGGCACCGACGTGGCCATAGAAAGCGCGGGCATCACCCTGGTCAAGGGCGACTTGCGTGGCATCGTACGAGCCAGGCGATTGAGCCGGGCTACGATGCGCAACATCCGTCAGAATTTGTTCTTCGCATTTATCTATAACTCACTGGGCGTTCCCATCGCTGCCGGCGTGCTGTACCCGATATTCGGCTTGTTACTATCTCCTATGATTGCCGCGGCAGCGATGAGCTTCAGCTCGGTGTCGGTAATCACCAACGCACTGCGACTGCGCAAAACCAGAATTTAGCAGTAACTCAGCACGGTAATTACTGATAGAGATCCCCGCTGGCTGGGACGAATGAACCTCCTCTAATGCGAGAATTGTTTACGCGATGGCTGCATAAGTGATAGCTTTGCGGTTTTACCAGTGAGTGTGTGCAAGGTGTTTTACAAAGCCGGCGAAGATCATGGATTACCCCACGACCCATTCAAGAGTTGTATCGTCCCGAGGCCTATTGCCTGGGTCAGTTCGATTCACCCCAACGGTGCAATCAACCTGGCGCCATTCAGCTTTTTCAACGCGCTGGCGAGCGACCCGCCGATGGTGATGATTGCCTTTACCGGTTATCACCAGCACGGCGGCGAAAAGGATACGCTGCACAATATAAAAACCAGCGGTGAATTCGTCATCAACATGCTGCCCCTGGCGCTGAAGGATGCGATGAACATCAGCACCGCGCCGGTAGGGCACGAGGTCAATGAAATGGAACTGGCCGGACTGCATGCCGAGGAATCGATGCTGGTCAAGCCGCCGCGCGTGCGTGAGGCGCCGATCCACCTGGAATGCGAGTTTTACCAGGAAATAAACCTGCCCTGTAGCCTCGCGGACAGTATCAATACCACTATTATCGGCAGGGTTCTAGGCACTCACATCAGGGACGAAGTGCTCGTCGATGGCCTGATTGACATCAACAGTATCAAACCGCTGGCGCGGCTGGGGTATCAGCAATACACAGCGGTCGATAATGTGTTCGTGATGACGCGCCCGCAAGACTGACACGACTGAATTCAGTCGTCTTTCGGCTTCAGCGAGGCCTGAAATTCTGCCGATACGCCGGCAGAGTAGCTGGCCAGGCCCCGCGCCAGGAAATCTTCGCGCATCGGTTGACCGTTACCGCCAGACGCCCGCATTTCTGACTGGGGTGTCGGGCTGTCCACCGCCGGCCAGTGACCCGCCTGCATATCGGCTCCCTCGGCCGCGATGTCCAGCGGATCGTCCTCGCTGATCGCCGGGGTTTGTTCAAGCTCCATGAACTGCCAGGTCGCTTCCAGCGGAATATTGTTATGCGGATCATAAAAGTAAATCGACCAGAACAGGCCGTGGTCGACCGCGCCTTCGACCTCGATACCAGCCGCCTCGACCCGATCCTTGAGCGCAAATAATTCCTCCCTGGAACCGACCGTAAACGACACATGATCAAAGCCGAGCGGCAGACTGGTGCGATCACCGGGAAACTTGCGTTTCATTACGCTGGCGCCCTCATACTCGAAGAAAGCGATATGGGTAGCGCCATCGGCAAGCTGGAAAAAATAATGCCGGTAACCGTCATGCCCAATCCCCGTGCTGAGCTTCATGCCCAGCAGGTCACGATAAAAACGAATCGTGGTCACCATATCGTCGGTGATAAAGGCGAGATGATTGATTCCCTGCAGGCTCATAGAATACCCTCCGCTCTTCGCGGTGATCTTTAAAAATCAAGTCTGTACTAGACAAACTCATAAGTAATCAATTTTATTAATTCAATAATTTCGAAAAATATTAATTAGGTCTGTTCTTTTTCACAACCTTTAATTGAGAAGCCGCCGTTCATTTCCAATCAGGCAACTGCCGCTTGGTGCCCAAAGCGGCCAATTTCTATAGTGATGCAGGCAATCTAAGTTGCATCGAAGTTTCTTCCATTTATGAGCATCAATAATTAAATATTGTGCCCCAAAATTTAAGAGATACTTCAGTTTCTTCATTTATGCTGCAATACAAAGTTCACCAGTTATAATTCTGGCGACCGCCTCCTAAAGAAACAAATAGTTAATGGCTAAACTTATTTTTAAACTTAAATCGGTGTCTTATGACGAAGCCGATGATATAAAAAATCTGCTAACCGAAAATAAAATAGATTTTTACGAGTCACCTGCCGGCAACTGGGAGATATCCATGCATGCGCTATGGTTAAATGACGAAGCCCAATACACTCAGGCAAAACAACTAATAGATGAATACCAAGTTAAAAGAAGCCAGCATATAAGGCTAGAAACACAGCAGAAAATCGATCAAGGAGAGTATGAAACATTTATTCAACGACTTTTTAACAAGCCTATTCAGTTTTTTATTACTCTAGCTATTATTATTTTTATACTTTATTTCTCTATTATGCCTTTTCTTGAAATTGGTCAAGGGTAAGGAAACTATTTTCTCCTAGAGCCTGCACCGGGCATAATTCGATCAATCAATTTGAGGAAACCGGGACAGATTTAATTGTTTTTGACTGAACCTACCTCGAGTAATATATTCACCTGGAATTAAATAAATCCGTCCCGGTATTTTTATATTTTGTCTGTGTCGTGAAAGGTATAATGATGCAATTTGCACTGCATACCGGGCACTAGTATGAACACTGAGATCAATTACAAGAGTAACCCTTTGAATGGAGTTGGTTTAAAAAACTTGTTGATCGAAATAGTGGATCACTATGGTTTTCAGATTCTCTTCGCCTATTTAAACATCAATTGTTTTAAGAATAATCCGAGCATTGAATCCAGTGTGAAGTTTCTTAAGAAAACAGATTGGGCGCGTGAAAAGGTCGAAGCTTTCTATTTGTACGAATTTAAAAGCTTACCTAAAGCATCGTCAGAACAGTTTACATTGCCTCCCAGGGATCGAATTGTTCCAAATGATCAAACGCCAGGTACGCCTGCTGAACTGAGCCTTGAGGATGCTGAGCAATTGAGTGAGGAGCGTGCAGTAAAAGCTGCTGCATGGGATCTGGATGCAGGACGTCGCTCGGGCAAGAGCTTTAAAA
>CAWCBX010000064.1:0-4397 GCA_963793595.1 uncultured Gammaproteobacteria bacterium
TAAATCGGGACCCATATAAGAAAAACAGCACCGCGAAGAAAAATGAAAAATGAACGGCGAAATCAACAGTTTATGCTCCCCAGGAAAAATCGCAGTATTCGGTTATACGGACCTGGCCGGGTACGCATAAACTACTGTTATGTGTTTAATCTAAATTTCTAGAACTTAAGAAAAAATGAACGAAGTATTTGAAGGAAATGGATCATGCCTCTGCGGTGCTGTTAGATTTACAGCCAGCAACGCTGAGAAAAGTATCGGTGCATGTCATTGCGAGATGTGTAGAAAATGGGGAGGCGGACCACTTATTGGCGCCCATTGTGGTAGCGATGTATCTTTTTTGGGGGGAGAGAAAATTTCGATATATAGCTCTTCGGATTGGGCGGAGCGCGGCTTTTGTAAACTTTGCGGCAGCCATCTGTTTTATCGATTGAAAGAGAACATGCATCACTTTATTCCTGTTGGCCTATTTGAAGATCAAAATCAGTTTGTACTTGAACGCCAGTCGTATATAGATAAAAAGCCCTCTTACTACAGCTTTTCAAATAGTACGCATGATATGACTGAAGCCGAAATGCTAGAAAAATATGGAAAGTCATGAAAACACATGCAGTCGGGCAAAGTGCTCGCTATGCGCACACTTTACCGCTGATGCTGGACGTTAGCTTTTATCCCGAGCATTAATTAAAACTCGAGGAAAATCACTTTGCCAAACGACGTATATACACCACCACAATCTGACCTGCTATCGGAAACCAGGGTAGAGGCTAACCAATTTTATGTAGTATCCAAATTGAAACTGGCGGTTCTTTTTCTTGCGACGCTCGGCTTTTATTTAGTTTACTGGTTTTACATAAACTGGAGAAATTATAGGGATACTGTCGGTGAGAAATTAATGCCGGCGCCCAGATCTATTTTCTATATTTTTTTTACGCATTCACTGTTTAATAAAGTGGACGAGATTTTAAAAATCAAGCACATAGAATATGACTGGTCGCCAAAGATACTGGCTACCTTATTCGTGATTGTATCTATTGCAAGCAATGCACTAGACAGACTTTCTTTTAGAGAAATTGGATCACCTCTGACTGATATATTGTCGATAGCAATTTTACCTTTTTTTCTAATCATTATTCTGCAGGCACAAGAAGTAATTAACCTTAGTCAAAATGATCGAGTTGGAAGCTCCAATTGCAAGTTTACTATATATAACTATTTATGGATTCTGTTGGGGTTTGTGTTCTGGATGCTTATAGCGGTTGGACTGATGGATATGCTTGGGATAATTTCAATTGAAAGCTAACAATCGCATACAGTCCGACAAAGTGCCCGCTTTGGTGCGATCGCTGCCTATTTTCTTTGTACTATGAATGATCGCTTACCGGGAAGTGCTTCGCGCCTGATTCTGGTACCACTGCAAACTTATTTTTTTGATTCCATACTACCTATGACGGTTACGACTCTAATAGCCTGGAACACTCAGCTCTTAAAAAGAACAGACTTAATTTCCTAATGGTTTATTTGGAACAGGCTTAATTTTTCCTGGTAAGCGACCAGCTATTACAAACCCGATTTACTCGACAGTAACCGATTTGGCGAGGTTGCGCGGTTGATCGACATCGGTACCACGTAATACGGCGACGTGATAACTGAATAACTGCAATGGAATCGTCGACAGAATGGGCGTAATCAAACTGGTATCACAATCCATCTCGACCAGGATGTCATCGGCACTGGAATCCAGATGCGCGCCGCGATGTGCAAACACGTATAACTTGCCGCCGCGTGCCTTGACTTCCTGCATGTTGGAGTGCAATTTCTCGAGCAGATCGTCATTCGGTGCAACCACGATCACCGGCATGTCGGCATCAACCAGTGCCAGTGGCCCATGCTTGAGTTCTCCCGCCGGATAGGCTTCGGCGTGGATGTAGGAAATCTCCTTGAGCTTTAATGCACCTTCCATCGCTATCGGATAATGTTCACCACGCCCGAGAAACAACGCATGCTCTTTATCGACAAAATCCTCGGCAATAATTTCTATCTGTGCCTCCAGCTTGAGTAATTTCTCAATATGACCCGGCAGAGAATTCAACTCGCCGACGATTGTAGCGATTGTATTATCATCGAGACGTTGTTGTTTCTTGCCGAGCGCCGCCACCAGCAGCAACAATGCCACCAGCTGCGTGGTGAACGCCTTGGTCGAGGCAACCCCGATTTCGGGTCCGGCACGAGTCATTAAAACCAGGTTGGATTCACGCACCAGCGATGATTCCGGCGCATTACAAATCGTTAAACTGCCGCAGTAATTCTTCGAGGTCAGGCTACGCAGTGCCGACAGGGTATCCGCTGTTTCACCCGACTGCGACAGGGTGACGAACAGCGTATCTTCAGGCACCACCGATTTACGGTAACGAAATTCACTCGCCACCTCTACCTGGCAGGGCAGGTCGAGCATCGATTCAATCCAGTATTTAGCGACCAGGCCCGCATGGTAACTCGTGCCACAGGCGATAATCTGGATATTCTTTACGCGCCCGAAAATTGCATCGGCCTCGTAACCAAATATCGCGTCGAGTACGGCCTTGTCGCTAACGCGGCCTTCCAGGCACTCGGCGATCGCCTGACCCTGTTCATGAATTTCCTTTAGCATATAGTGACGATAGTCGCCCTTGTTGGCAAAGTCGCTACTCAGCTCGCTGACTTTAACCTCGGGTTGTTTGGCTTTACCAGTCGCATCGTAGACCTGGTAGTCGGCTTTGTTCAGGACGACATAATCACCTTCATCCAGATAGATAAAGCGATTGGTGACGGGTAATAATGCGGAGGCATCGGAGGCGACAAAATTCTCCTTGATGCCGATACCGACCACCAGCGGATTGCCACGCCGGCAGGCGACCAGGGTTTGCGGGTCATCGGTGGCGATTATGCCGAGCGCAAAGGCACCCTCGAGCTCATCGACAGCCTGTTTCACCGCGGCAAATAAATCATCCTTAAAATAACTATCGATCAGATGCGCGACAACTTCAGTATCGGTTTCCGAACTGAATTGATAACCTTCATTGAGTAAACGCTCGCGGATCGCCTTGTAATTTTCGATAATCCCGTTGTGCACCACAGCAATGCGTTCGCTGGAAAAATGCGGGTGGGCGTTGGTTTCAGATGGCTCACCGTGAGTAGCCCAACGGGTGTGCGCAATACCGATATGTCCTCGCTGATCCCCTGACAACTTGGCTTCGAGCTCCCTGACCTTGCCCAGGGCACGGAATCGTTCCAGTTTACAGTCGTCGATAAGCGCGATGCCGGCGGAATCATAGCCGCGGTATTCGAGACGATACAAACCCTCGAGCAGTATCGAACTCACATCACGCTGCGCCAGAGCGCCTACTATTCCACACATGGCTTAACTATCCCCTGATTGCTTTACCGGTTTCTTCCAGCTGTTGATTGTAACCTGTTTCGCGCGCGAAACCGTGAGCTTGTCGGCAGGGGCGTTGCGGGTAATGGTGGAACCGGCAGCGATGGTCGCATTACGCTCTACGGTTACCGGCGCCACCAGCTGAGTATCCGATCCAATAAAAACACCATCTTCGATTATGGTTTTGTGCTTACTAACGCCATCATAATTACAAGTGATAGTGCCGGCGCCGATGTTGACCGCGCTACCCATATCGGTGTCACCGATATAGCTTAAATGGCTGACCTTGCTGCCCTTGCCGATGCGTGCCTGCTTGGTTTCGACAAAATTACCAATTTTTACTTCGTCATCACACTCGGTGCCGGGACGAATACGTGCAAACGGACCGATACTGACACCCTGTCCGATCACGGCTTCGTCAATCGAAGTCATCGGTTTGATTTCACTGTTATCGCCGATGCTTGAATTGCGGATCACGCAGTTGGCGCCGATGCGGACGTTATCTCCCAGCGTGACATTTCCCTCGAACACGCAATTCACGTCAATTTGTACATCGCGGCCGAGCCTGATTTCACCGCGGATATCGATGCGCGTCGGATCAAATACCTTCGCACCCTGGTTCATCAGCATATCGACCTGCCGCGCCCGGTAGAGGGCTTCAACCGCCGCCAGCTGCTGCTGATTATTGATGCCACTCACTTCACCCGGGTCGTCGCATAAAATCGCAGATACCGTATTTCCATTGACCACCGCGATATCGACGACGTCGGTCAGATAATATTCACCCTGGGCATTCTTGTTGTCGAGGGATGTCACCAGCCGGTGCAAGCTATCACCACGAATCGACATGATCCCGGAAAAGCATTCACCGATACCAAGTTGCTCCTGGCTGGCGTCTTTATGCTCGACAATCGCACTCACAGAACCATCCTGCTGGCGCAGGATGCGGCCGTAGCCAAACGGGCTTTCGGGTATAAAACTCAGG
>CAWCBX010000065.1:0-11871 GCA_963793595.1 uncultured Gammaproteobacteria bacterium
CAGCGTACCGTTGTTGGCCTATTTTCTCGGCCGAGCATTCGGTGTCGAGCAGCGAGCCAGTCAATTGCTGGGGATTCTGGTACTGGGAGCGACCGGTGCGCTTGCACTGGCCTGGTCCGAGGCAGGGGGGCAATCCTCTGCACTGCAATTCGGCCTGGCCGAGGCAGCGTTCCTTGTCGGATGCCTCGCTTCAGCTTTATATCCGGTATTGAGCAAGTGGGGTCTGAATCGCGGATGGTTGTCGCCAGGCGCAGAGCTGCGTACCTTCTGGAGTCTGTTAACTGGCAGCATACTGGTCGGCCTGTCAGGGCTTACCTGGGAAGATCCGCAGCTTCTAATTCCCATGACGATAACGGATGGATTACTGCTGCTCTATCTGGGTGTGTTTTCCAGCGGCATGACATTTTGGCTCTCACAGCGAGCCACTGCCGTACTGACACCTGCCGCGGTGACGGCATATAGCTACCTGGTGCCATTTGTCTCGATGCTGTTGCTGTTCATCGAGCAGCCACAGCGCATCGGCTGGCACTGGCTTCCCGGTAGCCTGTTGGTTGTAATCGCCATCGCGCTGTTGCTAAAGCGGGATGCCGCCAGGCGTCGGCCAGGTCAACATTTCCAGCCACAAGTGCGGCAGCAAGCATGCAACGCATGCTGACTCTTTTTCCAGCACATAACCACGTGCTTTATCTTGCAAACAACTATTAAGGAGTACCTGACCATGAAAATTACAGTATTAGGAGCAACAGGCAATGCAGGCAGTCGAGTTGTCGCAGAGGCGCTGTCTCGAGGCCATGAGGTTACCGCCGTCGTTCGAAATTCGGCCGTTACTAACAACCTGCCTACTGGCGTCAGGACTCTTACTGGCGATGCCGGTAATGTCGAGGACGTAACCAAAGTCAGCGCCGGCCAGGATGTTGTGATTTCGGCTATCCGACCTGCGCCCGGCTACGAGAACGATGTTATTCCGACAACCCGATCGCTGATGGACGGACTAGCAAAAAACGGCGTGCGATTGTTGGTTGTCGGCGGGGCCGCAACACTAACGGTGCCCGGCACCGACGGTAAGACAGTAATTGAAGATTCAAGCTACCTTCCGCTTTCCGCGCGACATATCGGCAAGGCAAGCGCTGACCAATTAGAGGTCTGCCTTGCAGAAACCCGAGTGGACTGGGCCTATCTCAGCCCCGCCGCAGAGTTTGTGCCGGGGGAACGCACCGGCAACTACCGCCTTGGTGCCGATGAACTGTTGCTCGACGCCGAGGGAATCTCGAAGATCTCGATGGAGGACGCCGCGGTCGTGCTTCTCGACGAAGCCGAACGGCCCAGGCACCACCGAGCTCGATTTACCGTCGCATATTGACCTTAGGCCGTTTGATAAAAGGGGCGGGGCCGCGATATCGAGCCGTCCCGTCCCTGCTGCGTTACCGGGATTCCCAGGCAAAATTGTAACTTGATCTAAATCAATGTTATTCGAATCAGTCGTCTTGCAGCAGGCGTAATCACTTTGGCAAGGGTTAACATGACGCTAACGGGATTGCTAAAATCTGGCTACTATACTGATAACGGACGAGATCTGGCATCCCGGGATCGCCCGGATCCCGAAACTACAGGTAGACCCTGGCTAATGGTTTTTTTATGATCGTTAACATTATTTAACTGGAACTAAAAAATGAGCTACACAATAGACCGTTTGATCACAAACACTGATTTTGAAGAAGTCGATAGCAGAACCCGAGCAGCACTGGCGGCACATGGATTCGGGGTACTCACCGAAATCGACGTGAAAGCGACGATGAAGAAAAAACTCGATGTCGACATGACGCCTTATCGAATTCTCGGCGCCTGTAACCCGCAAATGGCGCATCAGGCGATCGGCATGGAACCCAAAATTGGGGCGATGCTACCCTGTAACGTGATTCTGCGCGAAGTCGAAGGCGGCGTTCAGGTGAGCGCGGTGGATCCCGTTGCCTCGATGCAGGCAATCGACAATGAATCACTGCATGCGGTTGCGGGCCAGGTTCGCGAGATGCTATCCACGGTGGTAGAAGAAATCTGATTGCGCTGCAAACTGCTTAGCCACCCTGCTCTGAAATCGCTTTGACACAGTTTACCAGGGCATCGATTTGCGCTTCCTGGTTATAGTAATGTACTCCGGCACGCACTAGATCGGGTAGTTGTCTGCGCGTAGCATCTATCAACGTGCTGAATGGCGAACTCACGCTGACATGAATCCCGTTTTCTCTGAGGTAGATTTCAATCTCGACAGCATCAACCCCGGCAACCGAGAAGGTGACGATGCCGCACTTTCTCTTGCCGATGTCATGCAGGCTTACGCCGGGAATTTCACCCAGCTTTGCCCTGAGAATACCAGCCAGCCGACTGACTTCCGCTGCGATATTATCGAGACCTATGTTCAACGCGTAATCAATGGCACTGCCAAGGCCCAGCTTGGCCGCATAGTTGCTTTCCCAGTTTTCGAATCTTCTCGCATCCTGGCGCAATTCATAGTGGTTGGCATCGACCCAGGTAGCGGAGAAAAGATCGATCATCGGCGGATGCAGGGAGTCGAGAACACGGCTGCTGACATAAAGAAATCCCACTCCCCTCGGTCCGCGCAACCACTTGCGCCCGGTGGCACTGAGCAAATCACACTGAATCGCGTCGACATCGAGGGGTATCTGACCTGCTGACTGGCAGGCATCGACAAGGTACAAAATTCCATGCGCCCGGGCAACCTCTCCAATTTCCTCCACCGGATTGACGAGGCCGCCATTGGTCGGGACATGGGTTATCGATATCAGTTTCACGCGCTCGTCGATCATTTTCTTTAGCGAGTCGACACATACCTCACCGTCATCGGTCGAAGCGATGGTTTCGACGACAACTCCCCTGTCCCGGGCAATTTGCAGGTAAGCCAGGTAGTTGGACGCATACTCGGCTTCGGCGGTCAGGATACGGTCACCCGGTTCGAATGGGATGGCATAAAACGCCATCATCCAGCCGACTGTTGCATTCTCTACAATCGCGACCTCTTCGCGCTGACAATTTATCAGGCGCGCAACCGAGTCATACACCGCTTCGAGTTGTTCAGACCTGAGCCTCTCGGCCTCGTAACCACCCACGGCAGCTTCGAGCCTGAGATGATCGATCTGGGTCTCCAGCACGCAGCGCGGCATTAGCGCGGCGCCCGCATTATCCAGATGGGCAACACCTGCTTCGCAAAGCAGGTCTCCGGTAACAGTTGCTTTATCTATGGGCATTTATCAATCCTGTGTTCAATCAGTCGATTTTCGATTCGATGGGTTCCAGTTGCAATTGCTCGTCGCAATCGCGTATGCGTACATGGTTAATGACGGTGATCAGAACAAAGCTTAACAACATCAGCATGTACCAGGAAGATAATTTGGCGAGTGGCACCAGCTGCCATTCGATCGATTGATTCGGGTAAATCCAGATATTGGCATAGGTCGCTACATTCTCGGCAACCCAGATAAACAGGGCAACCATAAACCAGCCCAGCAGCAAGGGCATATGACGCAGGGTTTTTACTACCTTAAAATAGATCGTGGTTCTCCAGAACAGAAAAGCAGTCAGCAACAGCAAAACCCAACGCGCGTCTGGCAGATAGTGATGGCTGAAAAAATTGACATATATTCCTGTTACCAGCAACACGGTCCACTTCTGGGACGGATAGCATGAAAACTCAAACTCGAAGATGCGCCATATCCTCGCGATGTAGCTGCCGACCGCGCTATACATAAACCCGGTGAACAACGGCACATTGCCGATGCCAAAGATAAAATCCTCGGGGTAAACCCAGGAACCAATCGCATCCGAGGTCTTAAACAGTTCCATGACCGTCGCGACGAAATGAAAAACCACGATGACCAGTGCTTCGCGCAGGGTTTCAAGACGAAACACCAGCAGGCAGATTTGAAACAGGATCGCAGCGATGAATATAAAATCATATCGATGCAAAGATTCAATCGGGTACCAGAAACTGGTGACGATCATAATCAGTAGCAGGAACCCACCAAATACACAGGCATAGGCCTGCTTCAAACCGAATAACCAGAGTTCTTCTAGCCAGGTCATGTCTGCCTATACTTGCCCACTGCAGACAATCAGTCCTGCCTGCATCCTAGATCGCCGGTGGAGCGGCACAGACGAGCTCATACGGATAGCGTTCGGGGATTCCACCGATATGCTCAAACACATCCAGGGTTACTTCGAAGGCCGGCCTGGTGATTTCGACATGTGGCGTCCAGCAACCCAGTTGCTGATAACTGGCGATACAATTCTCCAGCGCAGCAGCATTGATATCGGGGAAGTACGCCTGTTCGATAGCTGCGATCTGGCCGGCCGGAGTCTGGTTCAGGTACTGCCGTGCATTGGCGTAGGCGCGGGTGAAGGCTCGCGCCATATCGGTCTCGAGCCATTCCCGTGACGCAGCCAGGCTGGAAAAAGCACAGGGGCCTATTTGCGGGCCCACCTGCGCCACGATGCTGCCGACACCATCGTCTGCGAGTTGCTGTGGGTAGGGACCTTGCTGTTGCACATACTGCCCCTGGCCAGCCCGGAAGGCCTGGTCAATTTCAGCCGGGCCACCCGGCGTAAGCGCAACAATTTTATTAAAATCGATACCTGCCCGGTGGCAGGCGTAGCGAAACATCGCATTGGGTTGACCACCGCCAAACATCACGACCTCGGCACCTTCGAGTTTTTGCCAGGAAAAATCTGCATCGGCTTCACGCCCGGTGAGAAAAAAGCCATCCATTTCGTTGACCTGGGCAAAATGCAGCGGGTAGTCGGACTCACCCCTGGCGATCGCGTTGAATGCCTGACTCGGAGCCGACTGCACCACGTGGGCCGAGCCGTCGGTAATCGAGTCCACTGCCGCCACTCCCGGTGGCGATACCGACCACTCGAATTCAAGCCCTTCCTGTTTCAGAAAACCACCCGCCATGGTCGCGATCAACGGAGAGTAAAACGCCGAGAACAACGTGAACTGGATATTTATTTTGGCCATAGTTTATTACTCCTGAATACAGTTATTGCGCTAGGGAATCTCTGATTAAGTCTGAGTGAATCAGCTTGTGATTCAAAATAATCAAGATCAAGGCGTGGAACGCAAGTAATAGCCCAGCTATTGCTAAGTTCCACAACGCAGAGATTGATTATTTTGGACACAAGATGTTCGTTCATGATTTGATCAGAGGTTCCCTAGGTTACTTCAAACCAGGTCACCATGCCGCCGGCCATGTGTTCGACCATGTGGCAATGTATCAACCATTTGCCGGGATTATCGGCGATGAAAGCCATGCTGCCCTGCTCGCCGCGTGAGAATAGCGCTGTATCACGCCAGAACGCAGGGGTTTTGTCATAGATGAAGTGATGCCCATGGATATGCATCGCGTGCGGCCAGCTATTGTCATTGGTAACATCGAGGCTGATCGCGGTGCCACGTTTAACGCTGAAAAGAGGCTTTTCCGGCATACCCACGATACCGTTTATCGCCCAGATTTTATTGTGTTTGACGAGTTCGCGAATATCCATTTCCCTGCCTTCGAAGGTAGCACTGCGCATACCGCCCATGGCACCGCCTTCCATTAACAGCGGTATATGCAAAAATGTATCCGGCAAGACAGTTTTATTAAGCGGATTTGGCGACAGCGCAATCGGGGTATCCGGTAATTGTTGGCGCCTGGCGGTCTGGGAAAACTCGAAACTGGCAATCTCGTAGGCATACTCGCCGACCACCAGTTCTATCAGCGAGCGATGACCCGGATCGGCAGTCATGTCAATGATCAGGTCCATGCGTTGCCCCGGCGCAAGTACGATCCTGCCCGTATCCACCGCGAAGGGTTTCACCGGTTGACCGTCTACCGCGATAACCGAGATTTCAGGCTCATTAAAAAGCAGGTTCATGGTGCGGGCATTGGCAATATTGATCAATCGCAGGCGAATACGTTCGCCGCTGGCAACGCTGAAGCGCTTGTCGGTCTCACCGTTTACGGTGATGACATTACCCATGCGCCCACCATGGGACCAGTCATGCAGGGAACCCAGGCTTTGCGTATCCATCTGCATTGCATCATCCAGTCGCCAATCGTCGATCGCGAATACCAGGTCCTGGTCCACCGGCGGCGGATCGTCCTCGGCAACGATCAACACCCCGGCCAGGCCCAGCGCCAGCTGCGCCCAGGAACGTTGATGGCTGTGATACCAGTAGGTGCCGGCATCCGGTGGCGTAAACCGGTACTCGAAGGTCTCCCCCGGCAACACCGCTGCCTGGGTCATACCGGGCACACCGTCCATGGCATTATCAATTCGTAACCCATGCCAGTGCACCGAGCTCGCTTCATCCAGCGCATTATGAAATTGAATGATTGATTCACGTCCCTGTGGAATGCGAAGCACCGGTCCCGGGATCGACTGGTTATAGGACATAACCTGCGTGGGCTGCGCCTGATCGTCGCTAAACTTCTTCTGCCCCTGCTCGGCGCGCAATCGAAGCGGCGCCTCACTGCTAGTCGCAAACGTCACAGCAGGCCTGAGCATTGTGCTACCGATCAATCCGGCCGCACCTGTCTTGAGAAAAGTCCTTCGCGTAAACATCGTGATTTTACCCTGACTCGAACCGGCGCTACTTAACCACCTGGTCCCAACACAGATGCAGGGTATCCAGGCAGGAATGCGCGAGCCGAGCACAGCGTTCCGGGCTCCAGCCCTGGATTTGATCGACAGTGCCGCTGGCATCCTTGAATGGCATCTCCAGGGTCATCACCAGGGCTTCGAAACGCTGCGCCAGCGAACTCGAGCAATAACTCATGTTCGCGCTGCCGGCACGATTTACCGGATAACCATGTTCAAACTGGAAATCCGGGTTGACGTTCGCGAGGGTCGTCTTGAAAAGAACGAGTTGCTGCTGACGCTCCGGATCCCAGCCCGGAATACCTTCGGTACCGGCGATAAAATTGTAGGGTAATGCTTCATCACCGTGCACATCGAGCCCGAAATCCAGCCCGGTTTGCTTTATTTTCTCGAGTACACACAGCACTTCAGGACTTTTTTCGAGTGTCGGGTTATCCCATTCCCGGTTTAGATTCGCCCCAACCGCGTTGGTGCGCAGATGTCCGCGCCGGCTGCCGTCCGGGTTCATATTCGGCACCAGGTAGATGACCGCCTTGTCGAGAATCGCGGTTACTACCGGATCGCTATGATCGACCAGTCGATTGACCATACCTTCCATCCACCATTCAGCCATGGTTTCACCGGGATGCTGCCGTGCCACCATCCAGATATTTTTACGCCCCTGGTCGATTTCACCAAAGCGCAGGCAATCCATGGCCTGGCCATCGAGTGTCGTGCCAATGGTTTCCACCTGGCAGCGCTCGCTGGTTTGTGCAAATGCAATCAGGTCTGCATGTCGCTCCATCGAGTAAGGCGCAAAATAGGCGAAATAGACCTGGTCCTCGCTGCTGTTGTGCTCGATGACCAGGTTTTTGCCGTCGAATGTAGTATCGACCCGAAACCAGAATTCCCGATCATAGCTTGCGACCGCCCGGTAACCCTCCCAGCCCTTTTGATAGGATGCGCCGGCAGCATTGGTTATTACATATCTACAATCGAGATCTTTTATATTTGCCGCGCGAAAATAAAACCACTGGTAAAAATCTGACTGATGGTCGGCACGAATATTGAGCAAGATATTGGACGGATCGCTAGAATCGACACAGTCGATATTACCGCCATCGAACTGGCTGGAAATGAACATGGTTTTTCCCGGATTATAATCAGTATGAGAGAATACTGTATGCGCCGGATAATTTCGATTGCTTTACTACTTCTGCTAACGGGGTGTGCTGACCTGGGTTATTACTGGCATAACGCAAACGGCCACCTTGCGGTGATGAACCAGCGTGTCGATATCGATGAATTGCTCGCCGATGATCAGCTCGACGCCGACCTGCGCGACCGCCTGCTGCTGGTGCAGGAAATCCGCCGCTTTTCGGTCGAGCGACTCGATCTGCCCGCAAACGACAGTTACTTAAGCTATGTCGAACTCGATCAGCCCTATGTGGTACAGAATATTTTTGCGGCACCCGAATTCTCGACGCGGCTTTACGAATGGTGCTATCCCGTCGTCGGCTGTGCCAGCTATCGCGGCTACTACGACGAGGCACGCATGCTTGCCTATAGCGACGATCTAAAATCGATGGGTCTGGAGGTGTATATCGGTAAGGTATCGGCTTATTCGACGCTGGGCTGGTTTGACGACCCGGTGCTGAGCAGCTTTGTTAACTGGCCCGATTACCGCCTCGCGGGCCTGTTGTTTCACGAACTCACGCATCAACAGATATACATCGACAACGACACCACCTTCAACGAGTCACTCGCCTCCGCCGTGCAGCAGGTCGGCACCGAACTGTGGCTGAAGTCGAGGCAGCAGAATGACCAGCTCGAACAGTTGACCAGCTGGTCGCGTTATCGTGACGAAGTCATTGCACTGATAGGCAGCACCCGCGAGCAACTCACCAAAATCTATGCCCGCGATAGCGATGCTGCCAGTAAACGTAAAAATAAGGCCCTGATGTTTGTCGAGGCACGCGAAGCGCATACTGAAATCGCAGCGAGACATGGAGTAAAAGGGGGTTATACGCATTGGTTCGCCGGCGAACTCAACAATGCCAAGATCGGTTCCGTAGCGGCCTACAATTCACTGACGCCGGCATTTATCAACATGATTCGAGCCTTCAACCTGGATTTCACTCCATTTTATGAGTATGTACAGAAGGTGGGCGATCTGGAAAAATCGGCTCGGGACAGCTGCCTGCAGGCCTGGAGTCAGAATATCGGCCTGGACAGCGCAGACTGCCCGGACGTCAAAGGCTCGGCGCACACATACCGCCCATAATGTCTCGCGCGCCAGCTTAATGTTGCCCTGCATTCGAATCTGTTTGATAATTTAGGGATGTTAATTGGTCGCACATGCCTAGTGCACGGGGCATCGAAGCAAAAATAGCATCTGAGGCTTCGATGTAGGCTCGAACAGAAGGGGAGGATGCATATCGGAAAAATTTTGTTTTATCTACTTCAGATACTGCGGAAAACATTGTTTACCTACAGACCTTTTTTTAGAGGCGTTCTTGGAATTCGACATATTCACTTCCTCGAGCCTGATCGAGCGAAACGTGTCTGATTGGCTCAAGATAGTTATTTGAGGGTTACGTTAAGACCCTAAATTTTTTCCGAAACTACGCCGGAAAAAGTGGCCCCTAAAGGAACGCCGATAGTTTATATAGGTTTCAGGTGTCAGGTGTCAGGTGTCAGTATCTAACATCTCGTTTCCCTGACACCCGACACCTGAAACCTCAATTTTCTCATATACTATGTTTGTTAATAAAAAACAAAAGGCCCGAAGGCCCTAACCGAACCGTCTCACAGCTCGGGGCGCCTTTGGCCCGGGACTGCTTTTGAACCGCATCGTAAAAAGACGCGTACGGCGGGCGGTTGACATAGTTGCTGGGGATTTTTCCACCTTCAAATCGCCGCCGGCATAGACCACTTTCCCATTGCTAATGGTGTGCGAAGCGAACCTTTGACCGTCATGCCTTCAACAGAAATCCACTTTTTGATGATGGGTTTTGGCGGAAATCGTTTTGGTGGCCTCCGGGTCCCAAACGACCAGATCAGCATCCGCACTCACAGTGATGCTACCCTTACGAGGATACATATTTGAAACACGACAGGCGTTGGCGGGATGCCACCCGGACAATTTATTTCATGCCGAACCGTCCCGTGTTCACGCCGCTGTGCGACAGGGATTTCATCGGGTTCCACCCCGCCGGTACCGTTGGGAAATCTGCAAACCACGGCCACCGACCACTGCTGTTTCTGTCACGATCAAAAAGCCATGGGACTTGAAGATTTTCGCAAAATTCCCAACGGCACGGCCGGCGTCGAAAACCGCATGGAAGTATTGTGGCACCACGGGGTTAACACGGGACGCTTGACCATGAATGAATTTGTGCGGGTGACATCCACCAATGCGGCCCAGATTTTTAATGTCTATCCCCGCAAGGGCAGCATCAGCGTCGGCGCGGATGCCGATCTGGTCGTGTGGGATCCGGAGGCCACCAAAACGATTTCCGCCAAAACCCATCACCAGAAAGTCGACTTTAATATTTTTGAAGGCATGACGGTCAAAGGCTGTGCGTCGCACACCATCAGCCACGGGAAACTGGTGTATGCCGACGGAGAGCTGAAGGTGGAAAAAGGCGCCGGCAGCTATGTCAATCGCCCGCCGTATGCGCCTTTTTATGATGCGGTTAAAAAGCAGTCGCAGGCCAATGCGCCGGGCGGTAAGCGCGCGGTGAAAGCTTAGCCGATTTTTCTGACAAAATGTTGTCAGGAACTGAGGTTTCAGGTGTCAGTGTTAGGTTTCAGGATTTAGCACTAGCCCGACACTCTGACACCAGACATCTGAAATCAGTAGAATATTGTCAGTGGTGCATAGCCTACCCTACGATGTAGGCCAATTTTCACCGACGCTACAGGTACTCTGAAGCAAAGACCTAGGGTCTTCAATAACACCTCAAATAACAATTCAACACCAAATTGAGCGAGTTTCGCTCAATTCGGCTCGAGGAACGTGAATATGTCAAATTCCAAGAAAGCATCCAAAAACCGTTCTGCCGGCAAGCATGTCCGGCAAATTGTCAGAGGATCAGATAAAAGCAAATTTTACCGATATGCATCCGCCGCTTACCGCTTCACAGGCTTACATCGAGGCCTGTCGCTGCTATTTTTGTTATGACGCGCCCTGCACCACGGCGTGTCCGACCGGCATTGATATTCCGGAATTTATTAAACGGATTCAGACCGGCAATACCAAAGGCTCCGCACGCAAGATTCTGGAACAAAACATTATGGGCGGGATGTGTGCCCGGGTTTGTCCGACTGAAGTGCTGTGTGAAGAAGCCTGTGTGCGCAATACCCATGAAAGCAAACCGGTCGCAATCGGCTTGCTGCAGCGGTATGCAACCGATGAGGTCATCGACAAAAAGGTGCCGTTGTTCGAGCGCACAACACCGACGGATAAAAAGGTTGCCGTTATCGGTGCCGGGCCGGCCGGCATGTCATGTGCCCATCGGCTGGCGGTCTTTGCGGCCACAACGTGACGGTGTTTGACAAAAATGAGAAAGCCGGCGGGCTGAATGAATACGGCATCGCGGCCTATAAAGCGTTAAATGATATTGCCCAAAAAGAGGTCGAATATATTCTCGAAATCGGCGGGATCGAAATCAAACCCGGGGTTCAGTTAGGGGTGGATTTCACGCTCGATAAATTGCGTGATGAATATGACGCGGTGTTTATGGCGGTCGGACTTGCCGGCGTCAACCCGTTTAAAATTGCGGGTGAAGCGGTCGAGGGCGTGTTCGACGCGGTGAATTATATTCATGACCTGCGCCAGGCGGAGCTGATGTCGCAACTGCCGGTGGGCGACAAAGTCGTGGTCATTGGCGGGGGGATGACCGCCATCGATATCGCGGTTCAATCAAAGAAACTGGGGGCATCCGAAGTCACCATCGTCTATCGGCGCGATCAGGCCAATATGAAAGCCAGTGAGCACGAACAGCACTATGCCCAGATCAATGACGTTAAGCTGAGATTCTGCGCCAGCCCCAAAAGCGTGTTAAGCAAAGACGGCCGGGTGACCGGTATTGAATTTGACATCACTGAAATCGGATCCGGACGGCAATATCTTGAAAACCGGAAAAACCTACCAGCTGGAAGCCGATGTGGTGTTTAAGGCGATCGGCCAGACCTGTCTGGCCGATCAGTTCTACGACTCGGACGGTGGTCTCG
>CAWCBX010000066.1:0-23478 GCA_963793595.1 uncultured Gammaproteobacteria bacterium
TCGAACGAAAGGAATCAAACGGGCCTCATGACACGATTTATGCGGTCCAGTTACATGAGCGCCTGCCCTCACCCATATCGGGTGTGTCATCCACCATTGCCGCAATCCTGTCGCTGGGCTGTGGTGCTTCGGTCGGGCAGTATGGCCCCCTGGTCTACCTCGGCACACTGGTCGGTCAGGTCGGCAATCGCATAGGCTTCGGCTTAAAGGATGTGCGTAACATCGCCATCGCCTGCGGCGTTGCTGCGGCAATATCGACCGCCTTCAATGCACCCATCGCCGGGCTGATTTTTACGCATGAAGTTATTCTGCGCCATTACTCACTGCGAATGTTTACCGCGGTGACCATTGCCAGCGCCTGCGGATACCTGGTCGCAAACGTAATTTTCAATCATCCGCCATTGCTGCTGATTAATTTTGCCAGCAGTTTTCGAGGGGTGGAATTTTTTCTGTTTGCACTGGAGGGTATCGCCTGCGGGATGTTGGCAGTTTTATTCCTGAAAATGCTTAGACATACCTTTTTGTTAGCAACGCGCATCAACACGCCGCTAGCCCTGAAACCCATGTTCGCCGGGTTTATCCTGGCGCTGGTCGCGATGCAGATTCCAGAAGTGCTGGGTGCCGGGCAGGCGGTTTTGAACCAGGCAACCATGGGCCTCTATAGCGCCGATTCGTTACTGTTGATCCTGATTGCCAAACTACTGGTCACGGTGCTATGCATCGGTTTTGGTTTTGCTGGCGGCGTCATATTTCCAGCCCTGTTGATCGGGGTTCTGTTCGGCGCGCTGTTCGCGCTGCTGGTGCCGGAGATGTTACTGGACAGCTATTCAGGCATCTCGGCTTACGCTATCTGCGGTATGGTCGCCATGATGAGTCCGATCATCGGTGCGCCCATGACAGCCCTGCTACTCGTGTTTGAGCTGACGCGCAGCTATGAAATCACGGTTGCCGCGATGCTCGCAATCGTATTTGCAAACCTGATAGCTCATAACTGGTACGGCCGCTCCCTGTACGACCACCAGCTCAAGCTGCGGGGGATAGATCTTTCCATGGGTCGCGAGCGAGCCTATTTAATGCATCACAAGGTTGCCGAGCATGTCACCGCATCGCTGCCGGTGGTACAGCAAACTGCCAATCTCGGCGCACTGCGCCTGAAAATGACCGAAAACTCGAGTGCATCGGTGGTTATCGTGGACCACGACAACAGATACCTGGGACAGGTATACCAATATCAGCTGCATGAACTGAATGACGACGCCAGTCTCACATCCATCGAACTGCAGCAGGGAAACACATTTAATGAAGACACCAGTATCTGGGACGCAATGGAATTCATGCGTGGCTTTATCGGGGAGGCTATCGTGGTCGTCGATTCCGCTAGCGGCTTATATCTGGGCGCAATTCCCGAAGCAGTCGTTATCAACGCCTATCTCGATGCAGCCCAGGAGCTGCGTCGCGAAGAATACGAGGTTTGAGTAATGGAGTTATATCAATTGATCATCAACCAGGCCGCCAACGCACTCGATGAGGATGTCGGCAGTGGTGACATTAGCGCAGAGCTGATCGACGCCGGAGCCTGGCTGGAAACCGAGTTGCTCGTACGTGAGAATGCGGTACTTTGCGGTTGCCAGTGGTTCGACGAAGTTTTTCGTCAATGCGATGAAAAGATAACCGTGCGCTGGCATGCCAGCGATGGCGAACGGATCACCGCAAACAGTGTCGTCTGTGAGGTTTCCGGCCCCGCGCGTGGCTTGCTGACCGCGGAGCGCAGTGCGTTGAATTTCCTGCAAACACTCTCCGGCACCGCAACCCTGACACGAACCTATAGCGATCAGATCAGGCACACCCGGTGCAAGATTCTCGATACACGCAAAACCATTCCGCAACTGCGCGTAGCCCAAAAATACGCCGTGCTCTGTGGCGGGGGTAGCAATCATCGTATCGGCCTGTTCGATGCTTTTTTGATCAAGGAAAATCATCTCGCGGCCAGTGGTGGCATTGCCAGTACCGTGGCGCGGGCCAGGGAGATGCACCCGGACAAGTTTCTCGAAGTTGAGGTAGAGAACCTCGAGCAGTTGCAGCAGGCAATCGACGCCGGGGTCGAACGCGCCCTGCTCGATAATTTTTCGCTTGCGGATATGAAACGCGCCGTCGCACTCAATCATCGGCGCATCGAACTCGAAGCGTCGGGCAATATCGAAGAAGACAAACTGCTACAAATTGCCGATAGCGGAGTTGACTTTATTTCGATCGGCGCGCTGACCAAAAATCTGCGCGCCATCGATTTCTCGCTACGCTACCGTTGATTAAACCTATCCACCGGATGCCTGACTATTCGCCAAATCTATAGCAGGCGTTGAATAATTCGATTTTTTTACCAGACCGTGCTGATTTAAAGTGTCCTCCAGCTAACACTTAAATCATGTGGCGCCAATTATTTCTGCTATTATCCTTTATTAACAATCACATAGCACTGCAACCTAACGAACTATCGTAGGAGTCCACGCATCAACGGCAGTATTATTCTGATCAACCTGATCGGTGGCGTAGCCCTTTTACTATGGGGCCTGCGTATGGTGCGCATAGGAGTATCCGAAAGCTGGGGCAGCGAAATACGCAGCGCGCTCGGCGCCAGCCTGAATAATCGATTCAAAGCATTTCTATCCGGCCTCGGCGTAACCATGCTGCTACAAAGCAGCAGTGCCACCGCCCTGCTAACCGCTTCGTTTAGCGGTCAGGGAATCCTGACCACCGCAACCGCACTTGCCGTGTTGCTTGGCGCCGATGTCGGCACTACCATAGTCGCGCAAATTTTGACCTTCGATTTATCCGCATTGTCACCGATGATGATTGCACTTGGCGTAGCAATGTTTACCTATTCGAAGGGAGGACGCACACGGGATGTCGGCCGCCTGGTGCTCGGCATAGGCATGATGTTACTGGCACTAAAATTGATTGTGGCAGCGTCGCTGCCGATGCGCGAGTCTGTAATCATCCAGCAGATATTTGTCGCCCTGGGCGAAGACCTCGTGCTGGCGGTCATCTTTGCCGCAATCATTGCCTGGGCTTCTCATTCCAGCCTGGCCACCGTGTTACTTGATAGTTGCACTGGCCAGCACCAACTCGCTTGATATGACCGTCGCCTTCACGTTCGTACTCGGTGCCAATATCGGTAGTGCGATTCCTCCGTTTATCGCTACACTTGGTGCTAATCGAACTGCCAGACAACCGCCACTGGGCAATCTGTTGTTTCGAATTTGCGGTGTCGTCATTGCGCTACCCTTCATCGACACGATCGCACATCAGCTGTCCTCGCTTGAAATCAGCGATGCCCACCAGATCGCAAACTTTCACATGCTGTTCAATCTGGCCCTGGCGATAGTTTTCTTTCCCCTGATCGACCGTATGGTTTCACTCACTGAACGCCTGATCCCCAAAGACGCGGTCGTGGTTGACGAGATGAAACCCCGGGAACTCGACCGCAGCGCATTTGAAACTCCATTGGTAGCACTGGTCAACGCCGAGCGCGAAGTGCTAAGAATGGGAGAAGTGGTTGAGCGCATGTTGCGTAACGCTTTTATTGCGCTCAAGAAAAACGATAATGAACTGGCTCAGAAAACCCGTAAAATGGATAAGTTAACCAACCAGTTTTATGATAGCGTAAAGCGCTATCTGACCTCTTTAGCGCGTGAAACGCTGGGCGAAAAGGAAAGCAGGCGTTGCACCGAAATTCTGAGTTTCGCAACCAACCTGGAACACATAGGCGACATCATTTCGGGCGATCTGGTACATAACATTCTAAGTAAAAAAGTGGTCACGCGCAGTAAGATGTCGCTGCAGGATCGCGAGGATATCAACAATTTATACCAGCCCATACTGGCGTCTTTTCAACTGTCACTGAGCGTATTCACTTCCGGCGATGTACAGATGGCACGACAACTGCTGGCTAAAAAATATAAATTCATCAAGCGTGAGAAAAAAGCCGTCCTCAATCATCTCGAGAAACTACGCGACGACGCGACCTATGATTCCAGGCTTAGCGCATTGCAACTCGATGTACTGCGGGATCTCAGGCGAATCAATTCGTACCAGACCGCGGTCGCTTACCCGATCCTTGAAGAAGCCGGGCAACTGCGCAGCAGCCGCCTGCGGCGCAGCAAATCGCCAGCTATTGCCCCTGTCCCGATAGATGGCTCAAGCGAACCCTCGCTCAGTAGCTAATCCGGAAACATCTGGAATTTAGCTGCTTTACCTCGTTCAGATAACGCCTGCCTGGCGGTCGTTTAACAAATCCAGGCGTTCAAGCGTGCCAATATCAGTCCAGTCTCCGCGGAACAATTCACCGGTGACCTGCTGCTTTTCCACCGCTGCATACAGTAACGGCGCAAGTGCCTGTTTACCTGGCGTCAATCCGTTGAAAAAGCTGCGCTGGTACTGCGATATACCGCTGAAAGTGTAACGCGGTGATCCTTCGATGCCGAGCATGGATTCGTGCAGTGTGAAATCCCCGCGCGCATGGTGTTGCGGATTTTCTACCAGCACCAGGTGGGCCAGGCTGTCAATATGCATTAGCCGGGCAAAGTCGTAGTCGGTAAATATGTCCGCATTGACGACGATGAAACGCTCTCCCAGTAACGGTAACGCCTGCTGTATTCCTCCCGCAGTTTCGAGCGCCTCGGGTTCTTCGCTGTACTCGATCGACAGGTTGAATGCCGCTCCGTTACCCAGTAAGTCGCGTATCTGCTTCCCGAGCCAGCTGAGATTGATGACTACTTCGGTGAAACCCGCGGTGGACAGGGCTTCGAGGTGATACACGATGAGCGGCTTCGCCTGCACTTCGAGTAAGGGCTTCGGCGTGACATCCGTCAGCGGGCGCAGGCGCTCGCCCCTTCCAGCAGCTAGAATCATTGCTTTCATGACTTGCTCACGCGTTCAAAACCGCGGCAATCCGCGATTTCAAATCAAGTTTTTCAATGATCGAGAACAAACCTGTCATCGACATTTCGTCAGCACTGACCTGTCGTACATATTCCAGTGTGCGCGGTATATCCTTCAGGTAACCCGGCTTACCATCACGAATCTTGAGGCGTGAAAAGATTCCGATTGCCTTCAGGTGACGCTGTGTTCCCATCAGGTTAAACCAGTGCATGAACTGCGCTGCCTCGACGTCAACCAGGTCATTGGCTCGTGCATTTTCATAGTAGTCCAGCACCAGCAGTTCAACGCGCGCCAGTGGCCAGTCGATGTAACAATCCCGCAACAGTGACACCAGGTCGTAAGTAATCGGACCTTTTACCGCATCCTGGAAATCGAGGATTCCCGGATTATGGGTTTCGAGCTTCATCAGGTTTCGCGAATGGTAATCGCGGTGCACAAACACCTGCGGTTGCGCCAGTGCATTTTCAATCAGGGTCTGTTTGATCGAATACCAGATCGACTGCTGTTCCTGATCCAGTGAAATGCCAAGCAACTTACCCAGGAACCAGTCATGGAACAGATCCATTTCCCGGTTCAATAGCGTCGCATCGTAGGGCGGCAAATCAGCAGCATCGATACGCGTCTGCATCAATAACAGGGCCGCAAGGGCATCCCCGTACAACGACGCTTCACTTTCAGGGCTGAGCTGCGAGAGGTAGTCCCTGCCGCCAAAATCAGTCAGCACAAGAAATCCCTCGGCAGGGTTCTGCGCAATTATTTCAGGTGCGTTTAAACCGGCATCGCGGAGTTTTCGTGCCACCGCGATGAACTGGTCACAGGGTTCCCGGTCTGGTGGCGCATCCATTATGATCAGTGATTCAGTATCGGTTTCGAGTCGCAGGTAGGACCGGAAACTGGCGTCCTCGGAAGCTGGACTCAAGCGGTAATCCTGATAACCAAGCTGATCCAGCCATCGGTTTAATTGTGTTGATCTGTCGCTCATAATGCAGTTACGGCTGCGATCCTGTTAAAAGGCCGGTATTATCCGGTTTTTAAACCTACAAACGCAATAGACCCGATGAGCGCAATTGAAAACCTGCTGCAGGTAATGAAAGATTTACGCCACCCTGAAAATGGCTGTCCCTGGGATATTCGCCAGACCAGCGCTTCGATCGCCGGCTACACGCTCGATGAAACCCACGAAGTGCTCGATGCCATCGAACGCGCCGACACCGAGAATCTGAAAGAGGAACTCGGCGACCTGTTATTCAATATCGTGTTTCACGCACGCATCGCCGAGGAACAGGGTCAATTCGACTTTGATGACGTGGCCCAGGGAATAACGGACAAAATGCTGCGCCGCCACCCGCATGTGTTCGGTGATACGCGCAACCAGCAACTGAGTGATGAAGCCTTGTCACAACAATGGCAGGCACTCAAAAAGGTGGAGAAAGCAGGCCTTGAGAAACCCGACATGGGTACCGACTCAGGCGCCAACTCGGCCATGTATAGAGCGCGCCAGATGCAAAAGGATGCAGCCAGTTTTGGATTCGACTGGCCTGACATCAATCCGGTCTTCGATAAGCTGGAGGAAGAACTGGCGGAATTAAAGTATGCTTTCAGCACTGGTGACAGCGACGCCATCAGCGACGAACTCGGTGACCTGATGTTTGTCTGCATCAACCTGGCGCGCCACGCCAAGGTCAACGCCGAGATGTCGCTGCGCCACACCAATCAGAAATTCCTGCGTCGCTTCGCTTATGTGCAACAACGCATGCAGGATGCCGGCATCGAAATGAATCAGCAGCAACTCGAAGCGATGGAACAATTCTGGCAGGAATCCAAGGCAACAGTCGGTTGACGGACAGGATATGACAAGAAGCAGGCTAAAGACCGAACAACGAATTATCGATGCCGTAGGCACGATTTTACTCGAACAGGGTTACCCAGCGGTTGGGATCAATGCCATCGCACGCCAGGCGGGTTGCGACAAGGTATTGATTTACCGCTATTTTGGAGGATTCGATGAATTGCTGCTGACGTTTGCCGAAACTACTACCCTGTGGTGGGAAGTGGATGAAATTATTAACGAAAGCGCCGCTGAATGCGCCACTATAGCCTTACCCGACTATCTGCAGACCTTGCTCAATCGCTACGTGACAGCGTTGGAGTCGCGACCCCTGGCCCTTGAAATCATGGCCTGGGAAATGTCTGCGCAAAACAACCTGACCAATACCCTGGCGCGTATCCGTGGCGAACGCGGCATGGAACTGGTAAAACGCATCCGCGCCTACTACCAGCAACCGAATATCGATATTGGCGGCATCCTGGGTGTATTCGGAGCAGCGATTAACTACCTGGTAATCCGCACCCGTAAACAGTCACAGCAATATAAAACCGAAGAATGGTGGCGTCTGCAACAAACTATCGGCAAATTACTACAGTCATATGCCGATTGAAGAACCCGATGTCTTGCGCCTCGGCGACATCGATTCCAGTGAATTAACCTGCCTATTGACCCGCATCGGCTTACAGTTACGACACTGTGCCGCTCAGGAGCCGATCCCCGGTAGCTACTGGGGCGATGAAGAAGCGGGTTTAAAGGCAAACAATCTGTATGCCCGTGACGATACGCCACTGCATTCCATCCTGCACGAAACCTGCCATTACATTTGCCTGGACCCGGGGCGGCGCCAACGACTCGATACTAATGCCGGCAGCGACGAAACCGAAGAAAATGCGGTTTGTTACCTGCAAATCCTGCTCGCCGACGAGATCGATAGCCTCGGGCGCGAACGCATGTTCAGCGATATGGATAACTGGGGTTATAGCTTCCGCCTGGGCTCGAGCAGGGCCTGGTTTGAGCATGACGCCGAGGATGCGCTTGACTGGTTGATGACGCATAAACTCGTCGACAACCGAAAACGCCCCCTGCTGCGGCTACGACAGGCTTAAAAAGCCTCCCGCAGGCTTCATTCCACCTGATAATTATCGAGTTTTCAGGCTAAAGATTTAACCCCACCGACCGATACAACTATACGAGCAGATCAGTAATTCTGCGCAAAACCCTATTTTAATCGATCGCAGGTTAGCAGGCAGGAGCAACGGTGGACATTGCATCAATTGTTGGATTCATACTGGCATACATCATTATCTCCACCGCCATCATGCTGGGTGGCCCTTTCCACCTGTTTGTCAATGCACCCTCGCTGTTGATCGTAGTTGGTGGAACCTTCGCGGTAACCCTGATGCGCGTCACGCTGGCAAACTTCCTCGGATCTTTCAAGATTGGTCTAAAGGGCTTCTTTTATAAACTCGATGCACCACAAGCCCTGATCGACGAGTCGGTCGAACTCGCGAACATCGCACGCAAGGAAGGCATCCTGGCACTCGAAGGACGCGAAATCGGCAATAGCTTCCTCGAACGTGGTATCAGTTTATGCATCGATGGTCATGCCCCCGAAGTCGTCAAGGGATTGCTGTCGAAAGATATTAATATGTCGATCGAACGTCACACGGTGGGTGCTGACATGTTCAAGGCAATGGCTGTCTATGCACCGGCGATGGGCATGATCGGTACGTTGATTGGCCTGGTGCAAATGCTGGCCAACATGTCCGACCCCGCAGCGATCGGACCTGCCATGGCGGTCGCACTGTTGACCACGCTATATGGCGCAGTAATCGCCAACGCGTTTGCATCCCCGCTGTCGGAAAAGTTAATCCTCATCAGCGGTTATGAAAAACTCAACAAGGATCTGATCCTGGAGTCGATCGGCGGTATCCAGGAAGGCACCAATCCACGCGTACTGAAACAGCTACTCAACGCCTACCTGCCGGAAAGCAAGCGCCAGGAAGACGAATAGGAGCGCGCTATGAGTGAGGAATGCGATTGCCCCCCATGCGAGGAAGGCCTACCCCCCTGGCTCGCAACCTTTGCCGACATGATGGCACTGTTGATGTGCTTTTTCGTGTTGCTACTGTCATTCGCGGAAATGGATGTACTCAAGTACAAGGCGGTCGCGGGCGCGATGAAACTGGCGTTTGGCGTGCAACGTGACGTCAAGGCCACCGAAATCCCCAAAGGCACCAGTGTTATCGCCAAACAGTACAGCCCGGGTACACCCACCGAGGTGACACCGCTCGAAATCATGCGCGAAAAGACTACCGATGATACCAAGACCAATCTCGATTACACCGATTCGACCTCGCGTAACGATGGTGGGCTTGGCGAAGCCGAAGCCGAAGCGATCGCCCAGAAAAAAGCGCAGCGCGAAGCCCAGGAAGAAGCCGAGGAATTGCAGGATGAACTGGCAGCCGCAATTGGCGATGGTTTACTTGAAATTGAAGCCTATAACGACCGGGTACTGATTCGAATTCGCGAACGCGGTTCATTCGGCTCGGGTCACGCCGAGCTCAAACAGGCATTCCTGCCCATATTGAAATTAATTGCTGATGTTCTCAATCAGCGTGACGGACTCTTCATTATCGCCGGGCACACCGATGATATCCCCATCGAAACCAAACGTTTCCGTTCAAACTGGGATTTGTCGGCCGCGCGGGCTGCCAGCGTAGTGCACTATTTTATCCAGGAAGGCGATGTCGACCCCGAGCGTATGGAAATCAGGGCCCTGGCCGACAACGAGCCTATCGTGCCCAACGATAGCTGGGAGAATCGCGCCAAGAACCGTCGTGTCGAAATCAGCGTGTTGCATGGCAATCGGCACGCAATCGAAGGAGAATCACCGGCGCAAAATGTCGATTATGTCGACCAACCCGCAAGCCAGGCTCAATAATGTCGGACGAAAGACGGCGCTACTATCGTATCGAGGACGAAGTCTGCCTCTCAATGCAGCTTATCGCGCAGTCGGAAATCGACGACTGTCTCGAAGATTTCTGGGCCAACGAGCACGCATTTTCGATGCGCAACAACTATAATTTCCAGATCGAACAGCATACCGCCGACCGCCATAAAATTGAAACCAAAATGCCGGAACTGGCGCGCTATCTTGAAGTAATGGAAAAGCAGATCGAACGCATTACCGAAAAGCTCATCGGTGAAGAACACGATGCAATCATGATACAAAAAGCCGCTAATCTCAGTGCCCAGGGTATTTCTTTTGCCACAGACCAGCCTCCGCCCGAGGGTGAACTGGTTGAACTGAAATTAAAGTTATTGCCCTCCGGAATGAGGCTTGTCATCATTGCCCGCGTGGTCCTGGTTGAAAACAATTCCAGCCGGGAGCAGGACAAGGCAAGGGTTTCACTCGATTTCGAAAACCTGCACGAAGCAGACCGTGAAATCCTGATCAAGCATATTCATGGCAAACAACTGGAAGCGTTGAGTAACGCAAAGGAAGCCTGATTCCCGATGAGCGAACGAGCAGCGCAAACCTGGTTGTCTTCCCATCACAATGTTATCCCGGCGCTCGAAACTCATCACCGTCATGCGCTGCAAATCCTCGAAGATCATAGCAAAACCGTAGGCGACCTTGCGGCTGTCATCGCACTTGATCCCGGCATGAGCATTTCCCTCTACCATGAAATAAACAGCAAGTTACAACCTAGCGGTAAACGGGCCGAATCGGTGCAAGCCGCGTTGAGCTTACTGAGCGATAGCGCCATTGCCGACCTGGTTATGCAACACCAGGTGCTACATGAGACCCATACCGACGCGCTGCGTCGACAGGCCTATCATCAATTGGTCAGCCGCAGTTATCACCTGCTGGCACAGCTCGATTATTTCATCAGTTTGCAGGGGATCGGCGCCGTTAACGAAATTCGCAGCGCTGCATTGCTACATAATATCGGTGAATTCTGCGCCTGCCTGTTCGATTACGAACACTATCAACAATACCAGGCTAAATTTCTGCTTAACGGTTTAGATACCAACAGTAGCAAAACCGTGTTCAGTTTCGATTTTCATGAGCTCGGGCGGATTTATGCCGAAAAATCATACCTGCCGGCACTGGTGACCGAATCGCTCGACGAAAACATACCCAAGGGACGCAAGGCGCGCCTGATACAACTCGCCGCAGATATCTCGCACCAGGCCGAAGTGGGCTGGTATCACTCGTCGATGCTGGCGACCGAAAAGGTTTGTGCGGCCTATTTAAACCAGTCGCTGGAGGACTTCGACAAACATTTACAACAAGTAGCCATCGGCGCTGCGCGGAGCTGTCCTTTCAGCGACGTGTTGCCGGCTGCCGTCCGCCTGATCATGTTGCCCGATCTGGCAAAACAAGCGCAACCGGCAGCCGCGCCTGAGCGCAAACCCGCGCCCGATGGACATGAATTCGATAACCGCGTCAAGGCCCTGCTGCAAACCTCGAGACCGACCCAGGCGCAACTACTGGATTTGTTGTTGAATCATTTGCATGACGAATTGCACCTGTCCCGGGTAGTCCTGATGCTACTATCCCCCGACAATAGCAAACTCGGTACCCGTGCCGGCAAGGGTATCGATAAACATTCACCGATACGGACCCTGGTAATCGATATCAGCCGGGAAAACCTGCTCAAGACATTGCTGGTCAAACCGCAGTCGATATGGATCGACTCTGGCAGCTACCCTAAATTCGAGGCAGCGTTACCGGCCCGATTCAAGGCTGGTTTTCTGCACGAAAATTTTTTCCTGATGTCACTGCATGTCGCTGGCAAAGCAGTCGGAATGGTGTTCTGCGATCGCGCGCAAGCAGTCACGGAACTCGACAAAATAACCTACGTAAAATTCAAATCGGCAATCGCTTTAACCAGTAAGGCGCTCACCAGCCTGGCCGGGCAAAAGCAAAAACCGACAACATAAGCATTACCCGGATCTATACCCACGACTGCCGGGAATGAAATGCCCCTGCTCGCAGGTAATTTATAAAAATCAGTGCCCTGCCTCTGTTTCGTGCCGTATAGACTAAATTTTAGATAGCATCCCACGGGGAAACCGGTGAAATCCCTCGCGCCGTAGGCCGGGTGCTGAAAAAGGCACCCGGTCGGCGCGAGGGATTCACGTTCCTAACAGTGGGTGGCTACCTCGGAGGTAAGTCCGCAAAAGTGTAACGAGGCATGGATGCCGCGGTCCGACGCCTCGGGTTACAAGCGATTCCATGGATGGACCAAACGGCGCTTTTTGCCGTTTGGGAGCGTCTTTTGCGGACTTACCCCCGAGGTAGCCTTAACGCGCCAATGAACCTGAGATCAGGTTTTTATTCCGGGCAGTAGTGGGATCTATACCGAAATGGCGGTTTCTTTGCCGGTTGCCAGCAACCATTCGCGCAATTGCCGCGCGGCATCGGATAACGGTCGATTTTCGTCCCAGGTCAGGTAGTAACTGCCGGGAGCGGTTATCTGCATATCGCCTAAACGCACCAACCTGCCACCTTGAATCAGGGGATCAACCTGGCTATGCCAGCCCAGCGTAACACCCTGGTTATCTTCGGCGGCCTGCAAAGCCACCACGTAATTGTTGAAACGACGAAAACTCGCCTCGGCCAGGTCGCAATCCCACTCCGCCAGCCAGGCAGCCCAACCGGTCCAGGCTGGATCGACATTGTCCAGCCGCAGTAATGGCAGTTCCAGTAATTGCTCGGGCCGGCTCAATTCATGCTCGACGGCAAACTCAAGCCCGCAAACCGGGTAGATCTGATCATCGAATAACTTGAGCGCCTGTTCGCCGCGCCAGTTACCGTCACCGTAGCGGATGCGCAGGTCGGCGCTCTGAAAACCGGGGTCCAGCGGATTATCCGAAATCGCATGATTTATATTGATGTCGCGATGCTGCTGCCAGAAGCCACCGAGCCGGGGCATTAACCATAACGAGGCAAAGGCGGTTGTCGCAGCGATGGTGACATCCGAGCTTTGCACACGATTTCTCAGCGCCTGGCAGAGCTTGCCTATCTGCTGAAAGCTGTTGCTCAGCACCTGGAACAGGTCAATGCCCTCGGCGGTCAACTCGACACCACGATGGTGACGGTTGAACAACAGGCAGTTGAGCTCGGTTTCGAGTAATTTCACCTGCCGGCTGACGGCACCCAGGGTTACCCCCAGCTCAACTGCTGCCTCGGTAAAACTACCATGCCTGGCGCAGGCATCGAAGGTATTAAGGCCGGTCAAGCTGGGTAGCTGGTAAAAACGCCGTGCCACAGGGAACTCCAGGGTTTACTTCAGGTAAAGTTTTAATGAAGTTTTTTAGTATTGTCAAACAATAGTTTTCGACGCAAAGTTTGCGTTCTAGCATACGCGGCCACTTTCAGGCCTCTACTTTGAGGATCAGGCAAATGTCAGCATTGAATTCCCACAGCATCTCTGTCGACGCGGTCCTGCAGCCGATTGAAAAGGCCAGCGGATTGCCGAACCAGGCCTATACCAGTAACGAGTTCCTGGCACATGAGCGTGACCAGGTGCTGGGTAAGAGCTGGGCGGGACTCTGGTTCGCCAGCGATCTGCCGAAGAAGGGTTATGTCAAACCGGTAGACTTCATGGGGCTGCCGCTGGTGATCCTGCGTAACAAGCAGGACGAGATCAAGGTATTCCATAACGTCTGCAGTCACCGCGGCATGATCCTGGTGCACGATGAAATGGAAGTTCAGGGGGCGTTACGCTGCAAGTACCATTCGTGGTCTTACAACCTTGACGGCGAACTCAAGGGCACCCCGCACCTCGGCGGTATCGGTCAGCAGAAATCCGCTGGTTTCAATCATTGCGATCACGGCTTGAAGCCGGTGCGCTCGGTGGTGTGGATGGATGTCGTGTTCATCAACCTGTCGGGTGACGCGCCGGACTTCGAGCAACATATAAAACCACTGACCGATAAATGGCTGCCATTCCTCGGTGAGACCGGGCTCGACCGACTACGCAGTGCGACCAACGGCAAGGGCATGCAGATCGAGGTCAACTCCAACTGGAAGCTCGCGGTAGAAAATTATTGCGAGAGCTACCACCTGCCGTGGATTCACCCGAGCCTGAATACCTACTCCCGCCTGGAGGATCATTACCACATCATGTACGGCGACGACTTCGGTGGCCAGGGCAGTTATGCCTATCGCCTGTATGACCAGGCTGGCACCGCGTTGCCGCGCTTTCCCGAATGGCCGCAAGACAAGCTCGAGCAGGCCGAATATGTTTCCTTTTATCCAAACGTGCTGCTCGGCATCCAGGCTGATCACGCCTTCGCGATGATTATCGAACCGCGGGCATGTGACAATTCCGTCGAACATCTACGCCTGTTTTATGTTGGCGATGAGGCGCTCAGTGATGAGCACGCGGCCAGCCGCACTGCTACGCTCGAATCCTGGAGGGTTGTATTCAGAGAAGATATCGACGCGGTCGAGGGAATGCAGCGCGGTCGACTTTCTCCCGGTTACAATGGCGGTGTGTTTTCACCGGTGATGGATAATCCCACGCATCACTTCCACCAGTGGGTGGCACGTAAGCTACAGGCGGATTAAAGCGAGTCCCGCAGATCAAGAAATAGCGAACCGCGGGTAAGCGGCCAGATACCACGGCTAACGGCACGACCCGCCGCAAACAGCACGTAGCTTTGTCCGCCGTAATGGGGCAAGGGTCGCAGCAGCGACGCCAGTTCAGCGGCATTTTCCGCCACTACCACCAGCACCGGTGCACCGTTGGCTCGACGGGTAGTCCAGGCCCCGGCCGCATGCGCCATGTCAGGCAATTCGGGTGGTTGTTCGAGCCGTAACTGCGCCAGCTGCCCCGCAAGCCTGGCGCTGGTGGCGATAAGCAGTAACGGCTGAGCGGAATCCTGTAGCGCAGACAAGCTGTCGAAGCGAGGCTCTACATCCAGCAATCTCACTGTCAGGTTTCGTGCAACTTCGACGAACTCGGCGTCCGCCGATGCAACCACCGTGACAACCGAAGGATTTAAAGTGATATCGCGCAAAATCGGTGGCGTCTCGTCCTGCCGCAGCCGACGAAAAATATCACTACCAGGATCAACCTGAAGATAGCGCGGTTTTGCCGGGGTGACGAATTCGACCCGTGTCAGCGTATCGGTAACCGTCAGTTCATGTCGCTGCAGGCCATCGACGGTATCCAGCAGCAGGGGTAGCTGGAAACGATAACCCTTAACCGGCTGCAATATTTCGACCCGGGTACGATAGCCTGCTGCAGTCATCTCCACGCTATGCGCGCCGAGACTCAGCCGCGGTGCGCCACTGCGCTCCAGCCATTGCTGAAAAAACCAGCCGAGACCGCGCCCGGCTGCCTGCTCGAAAGCCGCCTGCAAGTCTTCCCATGCGGCCTGGCCATGGATATGCCTGATCCAGAAACGCTGCAAACCCTCGGCAAACGCCGGCTGCCCAATCTCGTTGGCGAGCATGTGAAAAATAAACGCGACCTTGTTGTAGCCGATTACCTGGGATGCCTGGTGCTGTTTTGATTTGAAGGCGCGCACTGGTTGATCTCGTTGCGCCGGCAGGGCCGCGTAATCGCGCAACCACTTGACGCGCATGCTGCGTGCTTCGGCTTCACCCTTGTCCCGTGCCAGTGCATAGTCAGCCATGTAGGTGGTCAGCCCTTCAGCCCAGTTACCGCTGGCATAGTCGACCGTAATGCCGTTACCCCACCAGTTATGCAGTACTTCGTGCGCCAGCGAACGGGTGCGCATAAACGGTAGCGGGATCACCTGGCGGCCGACATAAGTCAGGTTTGGAAATCCAAGGCCAACCGGCAACGGCGCCGAGATGATGTGAAAATCGGCATAAGGGTACGCGCCAATCTCTGCCTGGTAACGCTGAATATAGGTATCGGCAGCATCGAGGTAATCGTCTGCCAGCGCGGTCAATTCCGCATGAAAATAGGTTCGTAGACGCAAGCCCTGACTGCGCCTCTCCTTAACCACGTAAGGCCCGGCAAACAGCGATGGCGGCTCGCCCGGATCTGCCACCTCAAATGTGGCCTGGTATTGCTCGTCAGTAATCTGTTCACTGACGAGTTTCCCGGTCGCTACCGCGCGCTGGTCAGCCGGCAGTTTTACTGACATTCGGTAGCGAATCCGCCCAGTACCGTCCTGCGGAATCCAGGCATCGTACCCGGGCAGGTAAACACCATCGCTCGCCACTGCTGCTCTGCATAGCGGTCGACGACTGTGGATTACCTCGCGACGGTATGCTGCCACGCAGGGTAAAACCAATCACATGCTGCTTACTGTCGGGCAATGCCACCAGGTACTCATGTCCGCGACTGGTAACGTCCGCCTGCAGGTCATCGAGCGAGACACTTTCAATATCGAGCCAGGGGGCGAGACGAAAAGTATAGCTCTTGCGACCTTCGACCCGCACCTTGTCAATGATTTCGATATGACCACTGGCGGGTGTCAACATAACTTCGATCGCATGCTCGGCAGGCAGGCTCGAGACCTGCGCGAAGACGCTACTACTGGCACAGCATAGAATTGCCGCGACCATGGGTTTAACAAATTTAATCAAAGCTTTGCGGGAACCTGGCCAACAGTTCGAGAGACTCATCACCACGTTTTATTTTTAACGGTAGCCAGGTACCCGGCGCCTGGCGCTGGATAATCTCGATCAGAGAAGCGTTGGTAGTGGTCTCAAAACCGGCGGCCGCTTCAATCAGATCCCCCTCGACCAGGCCGCTTTGCGCGGCAACACTGCCCTCGACCACCTGCGTGACACGTACGCCGGCGTCACTGCCCTCGATGATGATTCCGAGACGCGGTCTCGGCGGAACAGGCATTTCACTTTCCGCATCAACCACGAACACGGCGCTGGCAAGCTCCGCGGGTAACGGATCACAGGTAGCAGTCGAATCAAGCGGCAACAGTACGTCAACATCATCGATGCCCATATCGGCAAGCTGGTGAGGGATTCCATAGCCATACTCGAGATGGCCGCGCCCGACGATGCCAACCACGATCGCCTTCGGGTCGCGCCGATGCGCGGCGGCCAACGCTTCTGCCATCGCCCGGTCCCAGGTCAATTGCGCCTCGACAAAGTTCGAAAAAGCGTCGCTATGCAAAATTTCGTCCAGGTCTGGCTCGACCGCATCTTCATCTTCGTTGGCGTCGGACAGGGTCTGCTTGTAGGCGTAGAGTTGCGCCAGCGAATCGCGATAGTCGTCGCTGGCAGGGGCCGGGTCTGATAAACCCATGCGCTCGGCCTCGCCAAGCGCCTGCCAGCCCTGCTGCGACACCTGCGATATCAGCTTGCGATCGATATTCAATGCGACTGTCGATAGTCGATTGAGACGCGCGAAGTGCAGTAATGGCAGGTAAAGGTCGGCATCGTAACCCCATACCTTTTGCCACTCTGATTGCTCGAGGAACTCCTCTTCGGTCAGCCTGCCGGCGCTCCAGTCGTCGAGCGACGCCTGCACCCGCCGCGGCAACATTTCAAAGCCGACGATCAGGTTGGCATGACGGGAATGCAAAGCCGAGAGCATGTATAGCTGCCAGCGGTGATGCGCTACCGAGGTATGAAACTCCCCTAGCAGGACGATACGCGAACCCGCTAGCCGATCGAATACCTGTTCAACCGTCACAACGTCTCCGCTGGCCGGGTCCAGCCATTGCGCAACGTGATGATCACAACTGCTGTCCTCGTCGGCGGCCAGGGTAATACCGGGCAGAGCAAACCACAGGCAGACTATCGAAATGTAATACCTCGCACTAAATTTCATCTGGATTGCCTAGGGCTCAACCAATGCCAGGCTGATACGCTTGTTTTGCCGGCCCTTGTTCTTGAGACCGGTGACCAGCAGCTCACCTATCTCGGCAGTATTGCGCACGTGAGTGCCGCCACAGGGCTGGTAGTCGGTATTCTCGATCGAAATGGTGCGCACCGTGCCGTGCCCACGCGGTGGTTGCACCGACATGGTGCGCACCAGCCCGGGGTTCTGCTCGAGCTCTGCATCGGTAATCGAACCGATACTGACCGGAAGCGCTTTAGCGACCAATGCATTCAGGTCGGCGGTCAGTTGCTCCTTATCGATCACCTGTCCCTGCAGATCGAAGTCGAGACGGCTTTCGGTTTCACCCACCGCCCCGCCGGTTGCCTGGGCACTAATCAGCGAACAGACCAGGTGCATACTTGTGTGCATACGCATCAGGCGATGCCGACGTTCCCAGTCGATTTCCATATCGACCGCATCACCGCTATGAATGGCGCCCAGGTCCTCTTCCTCGAGAAAATGAATGATTTTGACGCGATCCTCAGCGAAACGTGTATCGACCACGTGATACTCACGCCCGTTGATCCGCAAACGCCCGCTGTCACCCGGTTGACCGCCACCCAACGGGTAAAAGATAGTCGCCGCGAGTACTACCCCCTGGTCGAGAACTTCGACCACCTCACTGCTGTGTGTCTTCTGGTAGCTGTCTTGGTAAAATACTTTTTCCGTCATCGTTGGGGTCCGCCTGTTGAGCCGTGATTTTTACCCAGCCTGAAGCCCGAAGCAAGTAATCGATCCGTGAATTCAACCACCCATAGCACCAGGAAAATAATCCACATAGACGCGGACTGTTTTTATGCCGCGGTCGAAACCCGGGACAACCCCACGCTTAGAGGCAAGCCGATTGCGGTTGGTGGCAGCGCGACCCGGCGCGGCGTTATCGCTACCGCGAGCTACGAGGCGCGCAAGTTCGGCATACATTCGGCGATGGCGAGCGCGACCGCGATGAAGCGTTGCCCGCAGTTAATCCTGATCCCGGGGCGCATGTCGGTGTATCGCGAAGCCTCACGCCAGATGCACGAGATCTTTGCCGATTACACCGATTTGATCGAACCCCTGTCGCTCGATGAAGCCTTTCTCGATGTTACCGCCTGTCCGCGCTGTCGTGGCAGCGCGACCCTGATCGCGCAGGAAATTCGCCAACGCATCGCCGCAACGGTCGGCATTACCGTGTCCGCCGGCATCGCCTCGAACAAGTTCATCGCCAAGGTGGCTTCCGACTGGAACAAGCCCAACGGACAGCACGTGGTAACCCCGCAGCAGGTCGACGATTTCCTGGCCGACCTGCCGGTGAAAAAAATCTGGGGCGTAGGCAAGGTCACCGCACAGCGTCTCGAACAACAGGGCATCAAAACCTGCGGCGATGTACGCGCTTTCGATATTTTTCAGTTTGTGCAGCAGTTCGGGCAGTTCGGTGAACACATTCACCAGCTGGCGCACGGCATCGACAATCGCCCGGTGGTCTCCGAGTGGCGCCGTAAATCGGTCAGTGTCGAGCATACCTATGACGAGGATTTACCGGACCTGGAAAGCTGTCGGCTGAAAATACCGGCGCTGATAGAGTCCCTGCAACCGCGCCTGCAGCGGCTGGACTCGGACTATCGCATTCAGAATTGCTTTCTCAAGATGAAATTCCGCGATTTCAATCAAACCACGGTCGAACGCCAGCAAACTACCCCCGGCTATGCCGATTACGCGATGCTATGCGAGGAAGCCTGGCAACGCGGCGAAATTCCGGTGCGCCTGCTCGGCATCGGTGTGCGTCTTGTCGACCTGACTGATGGCAGCGGGCAGATGGATTTGTTCGAAGGCTGCAATCTTTAACTCGGGCTTACCGCCAGCCGTAAAGCCAAATATTTCCACTTGTTTTTATTTATCAAAAAGTTAAGATCGCATTTAAATGTAGTTTGATAATAACAACCGTTAACTTATTGGTAGGGCTAGCTATCTCATGAACAGAAAAAACCGGACACCATGCTTCGACGAGCTGATCTCTTCACCCTGGGGTAAAGCTCCAGATAATTCATACTACGGCGATCCGCGTTACGTCAACAAGGAACAGCACGGTTTAGAGGATATCGAACGCGACAAGATCGATGAAGACGGCGTGGAACAGGTTGTCATTCTAGGCTACAACTAGAAATTTCTGATCCCGGTCACCAGGACCGTCCCGCTCCAATAGTGGCTTCGTAACGAGGTCATACTGGTATATCCTCACCCGCTTCTGTCATACCGGCAACAAAAACGCAAAAGCCAGATGACCCCCGAAATCCCGCTGATTCTGCTCGCATTCGGCACTTCGACGATTACCGCGATTACCGGGATTGGCGGCGGTATGATATTGATCGCTGTCATGCCCGGGTTTTTACCTGGCGCGAGCATCGTGCCGGTTCATGCGATGGTGCAATTGTTCGCCAATTCTAGTCGCGCATTGTTCGGCTGGCGTTTCTTGCGCTGGGAGTTCGTGCTGGCCTTTATCGCGGGTTCTATTGGCGGCGGTTTGATTGCGGCCGGCATTACCCGGGAAATCAACCTCGAATACACCCCGCTGATCATCGCCACCTATATCCTGTTCACCGTCTGGGGGCCCAAAGTGGAGTTCAGGAAACCGATAAAAGGAGAGTTTGTCGCTATTGGACTGGTGCAAACCGGTTTAAGCATGCTGGTCGGCGCTACCGGTCCCATGGGCCAGGCGGCATTACTCAGTAAAGGCTTGCAGCGCGATGCCCTGGTGGTAACCAGTGCGTTGATGACAACCTTCACCCACCTGATAAAAACTGTGCTGTTTGCACTACTGGGCTTTTCATTTATCAGTTACTGGGAAATCATTCTCGGCATGTCCATCGGGGTGATCTGCGGCGCCCTGCTGGGCACCCATATTCGTTATAGAATTCCCCAGGCGCTATTTCAGAAAATCCTCAAGTGGGTTCTGACACTGTTAGCCTTACGCATGATTTACATCACCCTGACCTGAAAACCCGCCACCAGGTTTTACCAGATTGCTCAGTCCAGGTGTTGCTCCAGGATTCGCAGTATCCTCGCTTCCACCCAGCTGCGTGCGGCCAGGTTCTCGATAAAGCCGCAGTGCCCGCCATGGCGACAGGTCTCGATATGAAGGTTTGCGATCGGATCAATACGCTTAAGATCATCAACCGGGATAATCGGATCATCCTCGGCGGCAATCAGGTAGGCCGGCAGTGCCAGCGCTGACAGGCGGCTGCCCACCAGCGCATAGGCCGCATAATACTCATCCACTTCGTCGTAAATCGTGTAGCGGGGAATAAAGGTCCGGTTTAGATCATCGAGCGATTTCGCCGCGGCCAGCTCGGTGGCGTAATCGAGCTGCGGAAAGCATTGCAATTTACGTTGCAAGGATTCCTGCCAACGCTTGAAGAAGTAGCGCTCGTAAGCAATAAAACCCTGATTCAGAGCATCCATGGCACGCGCCGGATCGGTCGGCGGACAAACCCCTATAGCGGCATCGAGACCTAGCTCAACGCCCACGTCCGCCGCTATGCGCAAGGCGAAAGCTTGCCCCCGAGCGAAAACCCTGCCAGAAAAATATGCTCATAAGCATGCGCGTTTAAAAAGTTTCGCAGTGCGCTGGCTACTTCCGGAGAGCGCGTCGAATTGAACAATTCCTGGTTGAGGTGATGCGAGCCGCCATGATCACGCAGATTAACCCGCAACACGTCAAACCCCTGCGCCAGCAGATGGCCAGCCGTGGTAACCAGGTATGACGATCGGCTCGAACCTTCCCAGCCATGCAACAGTATCACCAGCGCCGAACGGCTGGTAACGGCATGATCGAGCTCCGCCAGCAGACGCGTACCATCTTCCGCTTGCAGTGTCAGAGATTCTGAAACAAGGTTTTTCAGTATATGCCCGGCGCGCAGTCGGCGCGGCCCCTGGCTGTTCAGGACCGTCTGCAGATGCGGGTTTTGCAAATAGCGCGGGGGCTTGAACCCGGTCAGGTCATCCATGTATGTTCGAGCAGCTGGCTCCACTTTGGTTGACTCAACTTTAGAGTGGTACATGGCTCGCCGTCAATCAGACATGCCGCAGAATTGAATTTAAATAAAAACGCTTTGCATCGCCAGGTTTGAATTTATACTGCCGCTAAGACAATTATCGCGGTAATCAAGTAAATGGCTCATCGCAGGGTACCCGGGCAGCCTTTGCGCGACCGCTGAGCTAGATTATTCTTTATTAGCGAGCGCCAGCATGGCATGCAACAGCACGTTGCAACCTGCCTCGAGATCCTCGGGTTCAGCGCTTTCCTGTTCGTTATGACTGAGCCCGCCCGCGCAGGGCACGAATATCATCGAGGTTGGCGCAACCTGGCACACCTGACAGGCATCGTGCCCGGCTCCAGAAACGATTCGTTGATGGCTATAATCCAGTGCCTGCGCCGACTGCTCAACCGCGGCGATACAGGTGGCATCAAATTTAACCGGTGGGCAATGCCAGATTTCTTCGATATCACATTCGACCCCGAGTTTATCGACACAATCGGTCACGCAGACCTTTAATTTTTGCGTCATTTCAGCAAGCACCGCATCGTCCGGATTGCGGATATCGACGGTCAGGAAGACTTCACCGGGTATGGTGTTACGTGAGTTCGGCATAACCGACATTTGACCGACCGTGCCACCGCCTCGGGCGCATATTCCATGGCCAACAGCTTCACCATGGTGATAATTTCGGCCGCCGCGACCAGTGCGTCGCGCCGGCCGGGCATCGGCGTCGAGCCGGCATGCGAATCCTGGCCTCTCAGGATAAGGTCGAACCAGTGTTGCCCCTGCCCGCCGATCACCACGCCAATTTGGTGGTTCTCGGCCTCGAGAATCGGACCCTGTTCGATATGCGCTTCGAGCAGCGCACCGATCGGATTACTACCGCAGGGCATAGCACCCATGTAACCAATGCGTTTCAATTCGTCGCCGAGGCTTTTACCATCGCTGTCGGTAATCGCCCAGGCGTAGTCCTTTTCGAACAGGCCGGCATATACCCCGGATGCAATCATCGCGGGCGCAAAACGCGAACCTTCCTCGTTGGTCCAGACCACGATCTCTAACCGGCGCCTCGGTGGTGAGATTATTATCATGCAGCGTACGCACCGCTTCGAGCGCGGCCAGAACACCATAGATGCCATCGAACTTGCCGCCATGGGGCTGCGTATCGAGATGACTGCCGGCGACGATCGGTGCCAGATCGTTGTTGCGCCCATCGCGCCGCGCGAAGATATTACCCATATCGTCGATGCGTGATGCTGCAACCAATTTCCTCGCACCAGCGGATAAACAGGTCGCGACCATCCCGATCTTCATCGGTCAGGGCGAGACGACAGGAGCCACCATGCTGGCCCGGCCCGATTTCGCCGATCGCCATGATGCTGTCCCAGAGGCGCTGACCGTCAACGCGGTATGTGTGCTGTATCATTCATAACTAAACCTGAACTGAATCGCGCTTAAGCGCCTGGCATAGACAATGTACTCCAGCCGCCGCCCAATGTAAACATCGACATATCCGGCGCGAATACTTCGTAACCGCGACCACACCGGGCCTATTGTCTCTTTTACTCAAAGGGTATTTGCGGCAAGTGTATCCAGCGCTGTCCGGTGGGGGCACTGTCGGAGAACGGTCATGATAAGGTGAAATGTCTTCAGCACCTGAAACCTGCCACCGCGGCGTATGTAAAAGCACATTATCATTTTGATGGCTACGGGTGCGGGCTGTGCCAGGTGGGGGTGCCCTGTGAATCGGGAATACCGGTTGGTGATGATATTTAACTGGTATGTTTGTTTATCTATTCCCGGTCAGCCCGGATACATAGCCAATGGTACTGGTGTCAGGTGTCAGGTG
>CAWCBX010000067.1:0-7662 GCA_963793595.1 uncultured Gammaproteobacteria bacterium
CAACGAATCGCCGCCAACCAGGTAACCGATGGCGCCTTCATTATCGCCATAAGACATGACGCAGGTGGGCGACGAATGGATCCCCATCTTGGATTCCACCGAAACCACCTTGAGGTCGTTACGCTCGCCCCTGGAGCCGTCGTCATTGACCAGGTACTTGGGTACCAGGAATAGAGAGATACCTTTGACACCCTCGGGCGCATCAGGCAGCCGCGCCAGCACCAGGTGCACGATGTTGTCACTCATTTCGTGCTCACCCCAGGTGATATAAATTTTCTGACCGCGAATCCGGTAGCGATCGCCATCGCGCTCCGCGCGGGTCTTGATCGCGGCCAGGTCGGTGCCCGCCTGGGGCTCCGTCAGGTTCATCGTGCCACTCCACTCGCCGCTGACCATCTTCGGCAGGTACAGCTCCTGCAGATCAGTGTTCGCATGTACCTCGATCGCCTCGATCGCGCCCGAGGTCAGCAACGGGCACAGCGCGAAAGCCATGTTCGACGCATACCACATTTCCGCGACCGCGGAATGCACCAGGAAAGGCATACCCTGACCATCGATCGCGGTCGACTTGCCAATCCCCTGCCAGCCGTTTTCGACAAACTGCCGATAGGCCTCGGCATAACCGGGCGGGCTGACCACGACACCGTTTTCGATGCGGGTTCCGTGCTCGTCGCCGGGGTGGTTCAAGGGGGCAAATACCTCATGGGCCAGTACCCCGGCCTGCTCCAGCACGGCTTCAACCAGGTCCGCGGTTGCATCCTCGAAGCCCGCAAGTTCCGTGATAGTATGCAGGTCCGCGATTTCGTTGATGACGAATTGCATATCCCTGGTCGGGGCGTGGTAATCAGACATAGTTTATGACCTAGCTATAGAATTGTACGTGTTCATCGAGTGCCGCTCGTTCTGGAACTATACGGTTTTCGGGTAAATCAGGATCTTCATAACCAAACGAAATACCAAATAAAAGTTTCATTTGGGGGTCAATGTTCAATTCACGCCGGACCGAGTCGGCATCATAGCCCAGTATTGTCTGCGGGCAACTGGCGAGGCCATGGGAGCGCATTGCCAGCATCAGGTTTTGTGCATACATGCCAACATCGCAGGCCTCGCGCACCCCGGCCCATTCAGGCATGAAAATAAACACCACGTGTGGCGCATCGAAAAATTCGAGGTTGCGCAGGAAAGCCTGACGTTTGCCCTCCTTGTCCTCACGCGTCACCCCCAACGCCTGGTAAAGCAGGATTCCGACATCGAGCTGACGCTTGCGAAATATACCTTCGTATCTCGCGTCGTAAGGGAAATCCAGTGAGTATTTACCCCTGGCGATGGTTTGCATGAATATTGCGCTTAGACGATCGCGCATTTCGCCGGATACCACGTGGCTAAACCAGGGTTGGGTATTACAATTCGACGGCGCTGAAGCCGCGGTGGTGAATATTTGCGCAAGCACCTCCGCTGCCACCGGCTGGGGAAGAAAACCCCTGATCGAGCGACGCGAACGGGCAAGCTGATTAAAAATCCGGACTGTCTCCGGATCACTGGTTTCATGTTTCATGGTTTCGATATAACTACTGGTCAAGTTTCACAAACTTCATTTATATTACAACAATCGATTCATAACCCAAGGATTTCCTATGACCAGCCAGCCAGTCAGTCGCTTTCCGATTCCAGACCTCGCCGACCTGCCTGAAGATATTCAGCAGCGCATCGCCGCGGTGCAGGAAAAAGCCGGCTTCGTGCCCAACGTCTTTCTGACCCTGGCGCGCCGACCGGATGAATTTCGCGCGTTCTTTCTCTATCACGACACGCTCATGGAAAAGGAGACACCCGGTCTGAGCATGGCCGAACGCGAGATGATAGTAGTCGCAACCTCGGCGCGCAACCAGTGCCAGTACTGCGTCATCGCGCATGGCGCGATTCTGCGCATTCGTGCCAGGAATCCCTATATCGCCGATCAACTCGCTACTAATTATCGCAAGGCCGACATTACTCAACGCCAGAAAGCAATGCTCGACTATGCACTGAAGGTGTCACGTGAGGCTGAAACTGTCGACGAATCTGATTATCAAAAGCTGAACGAGCATGGTTTCGATGATGAAGATATCTGGGATATCGGTGCCATCAGTGCCTTCTTCGGGCTTTCCAATCGCATCGTCAACATGTCGAGCATGCGTACCAATGATGAGTTTTACCTGATGGGAAGAGTGCCCAGGGGAAAATAGGTTACACTTAGTGACAACCAGTTCAGGCAGGAAACGCGAAGTGAGCGAAGAAATCGAACCCAGAATTATCAAAAAATATCCCAATCGTCGCCTGTACGATACCGAGGAGAGCAAGTACATCACCCTGCAACAGATTCGCGACCTGGTAATGTCTGAGGTACCGTTTATCGTCATCGATCAGAAAAGCGAAGAAGACATCACCCGCAGCATCCTGCTGCAAATCATTTTTGAGCAGGAGTCAGAAACCAACCCGTTGTTTTCAAACGATAACCTGGAACGTTTTATCCGTTTCTACAATGCCGGAACGCACCTGGGATTTTCTGACTTTATCGGTCAGGGCATGAATTTCTTCCAGCAGCAGCAACAGGAATTCGGCAAGGCGATCGGGGGCATAACCAGTCACAATCCACTGTCATACTGGACCGATATGACCCAGAAAAATATCGATGCCTGGCGTCAAATGATGGGTTTAGGCCCTGAAAATGACGACTCTGATAAAAACTAAATTCCTGATTTAATTAAACTTTTTCTCGATCTCCCGCGACTCACTTGACAGCCGCGCTGTAAATCAATATTTTGTGCACTGCAATATATTGCTGCAATGCAGCACCCACCCATTAGCAGATCGAGATGACAGGATTATGAGCAAACAAAAAATCGCACTCGTCACTGGAGGAACCGGTGGAATCGGAACCGCGATATGTATCGCGCTGGCCGACCAGGGCCGCAAAGTCATCGCAGGCTACTTCCCTCCCGAAAAAGAAATCGCCGATGCATGGCAACAGAAACACCAGGCCAACGGCTATGAGTTTGAGATTGTCGCCTGCGATGTCAGCGACTTCGCCTCCAGCGAGCAAATGCTGCGCGACGTCGAAAACACGATTGGCGGGGTGGACATCCTGGTCAATTGTGCCGGCATTACGCGCGACAAAACACTGCGCCGCATGACCCCCGACCAATGGGATTCGGTGTTACGCACCAATCTTGACTCGGCCTTCAATGTCACTCGCCATGTTGTCGACAACATGGCGGACAACGGGTTCGGCCGCATCGTTAACATTTCCTCGGTAAACGGACAGAAAGGACAGATTGGCCAGGCCAACTATTCTGCTGCCAAGGCCGGACTGCATGGTTTCACCAAGGCGGTTGCACAGGAACTGGCCACCAAGGGCGTCACGGTTAATTCGGTATCCCCGGGTTACGTGAAAACCGAAATGACCGACGCCATCCCCGAAGAAGTTCGCGACTCGATCATTCAGCAGGTGCCGATGGGGCGCATGGCATTACCTGACGAAATCGCCTACGTCGTCAGTTTCCTGACCGACGATCGTAATACCTACATGACTGGAGCAAATCTGCCAGTCAACGGCGGCATGTACATGACCTAGCATCATGTTTTAAGAGCCCCTGGAACCAACCAAATTGTTAAAAGGAGCTAGCTCCTGGTATACGGCTTTGTCTCTTCACCAAGATTGCATACAAAGCAATTATGTTGCACTGCACAATAATCTATGCTAAGGTTGAATCCTTTTAAATTTGAATGAGTTACCAACATGAGCGAAACTAATTCCTGGGCTGAACAGTGGTTCAAGGCACAGCAGCAGTTTGTCGATGCCTGGAGCGATATGGCTAAATCAAGCACTTCCGGTAACGACACCAGCCAATCCGATTTGTGGGCACAGAGCTTCGAACTCTGGCGCAACGCCTGTAGCGGACAAGCCCAACCAGATATCCAGCAGGCGATGAACAAGTGCCTCGACATGGGCAAGGAATATTTCGCCATGGCAGAGCAGGTCAGCAAAGGCATGACCGACGGCGCCAACCCGATTGAAGCGATCAATCAATGGATGGAACAAATGAAACAGTCGCTGCAACAGTTTGGCGGCGTGCCCGGTTTCGATGGCAGCGGGGTCAACGATTTCATGAAGCAATGGTTTTCCCCTAATGCCTCCTGGAAAGAAATGGTGTCGGGACTAACGCCAATGAACCAGGCGTTCTGGCAAATGCCCGGTATGAATACTTCGGTGTTCAACCTCGGCGAAATGGTCGACCCTCTGGGCAAGGTTCTGGAAGCTCCGGGCGTCGGCTATTTCCGCGAACCACAGGAAAAGCAGCAAAAAGGCCTGCAGCTGGCGCTCGATTACCAGGAGGCTAACTTCAAGTTCAACCAGGCTTTCCTGCGTATTGCGATGGAGTCGATCCAGGGATTCCAGAACCGGCTGCTAGGGCTTGAAGGTGATAGCGTACCGAAATCGCTGCGCGAGCTTTATGACCTCTGGGTGACAGTTAGCGAGGAACATTATGCCGAGTTCGCTATGGGCGAGGAGTACCAGGCGCTTTACGGCGACATGGTCAATCGACTGATGATCATGCGCCGGCATTACGGCGAAATCGCCGATGACTTTCTACGCACCTTGAACCTCCCCAATACGCGTGAAATTGACACCATGCAGGAGCGTTTGCAGCAGGTACGCCGCGACAACTTCGCCCTCAAAAAAGAGATCAGGGAAATCAGGGGCATGCTGCAGCAGATGAATTCCAGGCCAGAGCCAGCGGCAAAATCAGCGCCAGCCTCAAAAACAACGCCAGCCGCAAAAACAGCGCCAGCGGCAAAAACAGCGCCAGCCTCAAAAACAACGCCAGCGGCAAAAACAGCGCCAGCCTCAAAAGCAGCGCCAGACTCAAAAGCAGCGCCAGACTCCAAAAAGGCGCCTGCAGCAAAAAAGGCCCCTGTGCGCAAGAAAACGGTGGCCAGCAAAACCAAAGTAACCAGAACCAAAGCAGGAGCCTGATCCGATGAGTAATATTCCGTTTCGTTCCGACCAGGTGGTCGAAGAACTGGTGCAATTCAATAAAAACCTGAGCAAGGGCGTCAAAAACCTGCTCGACGCCGAGGAGATTTCTGAGGGTGTAACCCCGCGTGAAGAAATTTATACCGAGGACAAGCTCAAGCTTTATCGTTACCAGCCATCCACCGGCGTGGTACAGAACAAGATTCCGACCGTGATCGTTTACGCGCTGGTCAACCGGCCCTACATGGCCGACATCCAGGAAAATCGCTCGACCATCAGGGGATTGCTGGATACCGGACAGGACGTTTACCTGATCGACTGGGGCTACCCGGACCGTGCCGACAAGTACCTGACTCTTGATGACTATATCAATGGTTACATCGACCGTTGCGTCGATGTCATCCGCGAGCGTCACGGCGTCGACAAGATCAATATCCTCGGCATTTGCCAGGGTGGCGTATTCAGCCTGTGCTACACCACCCTGCACCAGGACAAGGTCAAGAACCTGGTCACCATGGTGACCCCGGTTGACTGCAAGACGCCGGACAACATGCTGAGCCACTGGGTGCAGAAAATGGATATCGATGCCATCGTCGACGCGATGGGCAACCTGCCCGGCGAAATGCTGAACTGGACTTTTTTGAACCTGAAACCTTTTCAGTTGATGGGGCAGAAATACGTGTCCATGGTCGACATCATCAGCGACGAGAAAAACGTCAAGAACTTCATGCGCATGGAGAAGTGGATCTTCGACAGTCCCGACCAGGCTGGCGAGGCGTTTCGCCAGTTCATCAAGGATTTTTACCAGCAGAACAAGCTGGTCGAAGGCGGGCTTAAAATCGGCGAACACGAGGTTGACCTGAAGAACCTGAAGACCCCGGTGCTGAATATCTTTGCCGAACAGGATCACCTGGTACCACCGGCGGCGTCGAAGATCTTGCCGAAACTAATCGGCAGCAAGGATTATACAGTCCGTCTTCTTCGTGCCAAAGCGAGATTGTTTCAATAGTCCCAGTACCGTTCGGCCGGAGGGACACCGTCATTGTGTACGATACCGTTTTTCTTGTCTGAACCTGGGATATCTATGTCCAAGTACAGATTACCGCCAGTTACGATTGCGACCGGCTTGCGCGTGTCTTTTCCGCGGTTGATTTTACATTTCATTTTCATTCTCCAGTTGTCGGATGCGTAGAAACGCAGAAACCCCCGCTAGCTGGTGAGCTAACGAGGGCTTGGATGTTCGGGTAATACTATGGTGGAACTTAATCGGCCCAGACCAGAGCTTTGGTCTTCGCGTATAGGTCAGGGACGAAGTCGCGCATGAAGTGCTCACGGAATTGATGTTCGAGAGCAGCATGTGCACCAGGAGTGAGGCTGTCCGCTAACCTTGGATCGTGGGTCAACGCTATCGTGTAGTCTGGGATACTGAAACGTATGGTCCTGATTTCAAAACTACCGATATCCGTGCCGACCTGGTAGGAGGGCTGTACCTTAGGCATTAGATCAGCCCAGGCGTTGTGGCGCTGGTTGAAAAGGAACCGCTCAGCTTGTGTTGAATACACAATCTCCGACAGCTCATCCGTGTACGCCTCGAGACGCTTAAGCCTACGCGCGGCGGTCAGCACTATGCGACTGAACCAGTGCGCGTATCTCGGCAGAATGAGCTGACTTGGCCTTGTCAATGACAACCTTAGCAGCTGCTGCTGATGTACCGACCGTTACGTATCCCATACGCAGCAAGGCATGAGACATTAGGTCCCCTAGTTTCTGTTTGATTTTAAGCATGTCGATCCTCTCTAGTATGCCAACTGGCATTGCATCAGGCAAAGAAAAAGTCGGACTGCAGCACACTAGCTACATCCAACGTACCCTTGGCTGGTATGTGTGGTATGGTATCTTCTCTCGTTACATCAACCTGGCGCATGAACTGTGAGCGCAGGTCCTCGAGCACGTCAGCACCTTCGTACATGTCAACGAATGCTTTACGCAGGCAGGCCGCTAGCATATTGCTATCAGCTGCGTGTGTCCCAAAGCTATCGTGGATCATGGCGAAGCTATCGATGCCGTTGTCAGCAGCGTAACACACGCTCATCATGAGGTGCGTTGCATCCAGCGAGTGCACCACGTTAGGGCTGATCGCGTTCTGCATACGGCGCTTGTCTAGCGTGGGCTCGGCTTTAGTTAGCGAGAGCTTCACGATAGTGTCACCTAGCTGTGTCTTAACCCGACGACGTGACTGGTTGTTATACTTCTGCATAACAGGGAACCCGACAGGCGTAGTCCAGTAGACCGGCAGCTGTTCTTTAGCTAGCTCTTTAGCGCAGGACTGAAGCCAGCCCATTGCTTCCCGAGCAGCCACGACCACCTCACTGATGCTGTCCCAGATAAGATCAGACATGTACAGAGTAGCTTGGAACTTAGCATCTTCAGGCCAAGGCATGCCATGCTCTGCAATAGCTTCCTCCATCCAGGACTGTGTGTACTCACGGCATGAGTAACGTGTCGACCCATAAGGGAGTGTCATAACCTGTCGTTTTGTTGTCGACCTGTTAGGATTAAGCTTCAACCAACCAACAGCAAGTTCACCGTAACTATAGGTTATAGCTTGTGCTTCTTTCTCTTTTACTTTGTCTGATTGTTTGGAAGCA
>CAWCBX010000068.1:0-19227 GCA_963793595.1 uncultured Gammaproteobacteria bacterium
TTATGTGGACGGTTTAATGATCCTGAACATTCACCAGAAGACATGCGCGTAAAGCAATATGAAAAACATAATTGCCAAAAGTAAGGCCTGTCCCTGTGGATTCGTAATCTGCTCGACACCACGTCAATATTTTCAACAAGTAAATCTCACATTTGAAATCAGGATTGGAACTAAATATCTTCCGCCAGCAACTCCGCTAAATCGGACACCGCTGTAACTGTCATGACTCGCTGATTCTGCTCAATTAGTCCCATACGGGATAGTTCACTCAGTTCCCGAGTGACAGCTTCGCGATGGGTGTTCACTCGATTGGCGATCTCTTTATGGGTCGGGAAATTGTGAATGGCGGCGGCATCTTCACCCGACATGCTCTCACGGGCAAGACGCAGGACTTCCATTCGGACCCGGTCTTTAACATTCAGTGCCCCATATTGATACACACGGTCGATCAGGAAACGAATCATGCTTGCTAATCGCTTCATAGTGGCCGCTGCAACACTCGGGTATCGATCGAGAAGCCCCCAATAATCACTTCTCGAAATTACACCGATATGTGCCAGTTCCATGGTGATTACATTTGCCGCACGGGGTAATTGATCTATGGCTGACAATTCCCCGAACATTTCTCCAGGGCCTAGTTCCTGGTAGGAAATCTCTTTTCCAGAGAAGGAAAAGATGGTGGTTCTCACGCATCCTGAGGCGATGAAATATACATCATCGCTTTCGTTCAGGTAGGGAATAACCTCAGTTCCTTTTCGATACTTTTTCCATTTCACCAGGCTCGAAACATGGACAAAGGCTTGATCATCCAGGGATTTAAACAATTCGATTTTTCGCAGTGCTTCTCCTGCATCAAATTTACTCTGGGGGTTATTTTTCATGTTTTGGAGTTTACTGAAACATTACCTGGTTTTAGTGAATCGATTTTTCTGGAAACCGTGATCATAAAGAAGCTTCAACAATGAAGTCCTGGCTTCCCGGCTGATAAATATTGTACAGATAAATTTGTAGATTTCTCCGATAGAATTTCATTAGCTTGCGCGCTACATCCGTTGGGCAAAGGAAAATTACGAATTTTCAGGTTACTTATCAACAGTTTTTACAAATTCCCAGGCCAATTGGCAATTTTAATTCACATCGCAATATTCTCTGAATCATGAATATACAATCACCGGTCACCCTGTCTCCTAATTTAAGTTACCCATATCCCGTCAATTAAACTCGCCACTTCCAGCGATAAATTTACTCGCGCTGCTTCAGTCTACTCGTAAATACATCCTTCTTTCTGTTCCATTAAAAGGGCTCGATTCAATGGGTGTGTGGGTAATACCACATACAAAGTTCTCGATTTCTTGAAAATAGAGGCAATTACTTTTATTTGCATAGAAATTTTCAAGTAAAGGTGCCGATTCGAAATCTATCAAGGAAGCTTTGATACAACTGGAGATAAGTTAATGAGACCGTTCATCCAAAATGCAGTTTCATATTTCGTAGAGAGAGCCGAAGCTCCCCACTCAACTTCAACTGACAGTCCTCGTGATGCCATCGTTTCCGGTTACAGCTGCCCGTTGACAAAAAATCAGCAGGAGTTGTGCCAGGATAGCTGCGATCGTCGACAGGTTGGTATTTTTTACGCTGATATTGCCGCTTATTCGGGTCTTACCGAGCAGGACGAGGAGGGCAAACATCATCGTTTGGTCGAGAGCATGAAAATTATGGAGGCGTATGTTACCGACCATAATGGCAGGGTCGTACATACTGCTGGCGATGCCATTCTAGCTGAGTTCGAGGACATCGACAGCGCGTTGCATTGCGCGGTCAATGTGCAATTGGCAGCGCAAGAAATGAACGCTCGGCTTCCTGTAAATCAACGAGTACTGTTTCGTATCGGCGTTAATCTTGGCGACGTAATCGCTGACAACGGTGATATCTACGGTAACGCCGTAAACCTGGCTGCCAGGCTTGAAAAGCTTGCTAAAAGTGGAGGTATCTGTGTCTCCGCGTCAGTTCGTTCAGAACTGGAAGATAACTCCGCTTTCAATTTTGTCGCACTGGGCAATCAGTACGTCAAAAACATCAGCGAGCCGGTGCAGGTCTTCTGGATTGAATTCGATGCACAACAAGTTGTCGATGCCGATTTTGCCAGTTCGTTAAAAGTATCGGTGATGGTTTCATGAGTAGTCACTCCTGTTATCGGGACTGTCGCTTCTCTCCGGGCTGCGGTCCCGATTTTTTTCGACCACTTAAATCAGAGGAGGGGATCTTGTGTGACAGTCCATAAACTACCCCGGCAGCACCTACGTCGAGTTTATTCAACCGGATGGTACGATTCGGGGACTCTGGAATGGAAAAGATCGCTACAAGGGAGTAGTTGCCAGTTTCTGGTGTTACAAAATAAAAACTCGACGGATGTAACAGCATGGTATGCCCTGGACGGCACCACCAGAGGCGGCAAGTCAATCGTGATGGCAGGCGATCCAAAAAACCTCGCGCAATAGATACTTGTTAGCGAGTTGTCAGCTCGATGCTATACAAAGTCTCATGGTTCTAAACGAGCCATGAGACGTTTTGTTATTAGGGTCGAAAGCGTGGGGTCAAAACTCAGGAGAGTTACATATGCGAAAGCTTGCGGTTATTCCCCATTTTGTTGTTAGTACATCTGTTGTAACTATTCATATCCTGGATTCAATCAAACTTTTAAAATCATCAATCTAATTACTAAATTCGATTCCACTCCTTGGGCACTATTTCGTTCTATCACTTCGCACCTGTCAGGCACTACTATCCCTGGAATTCTGTATTATGGTTCTGGAATTTCCCGAGGGAGATAAACAGGTAAATGACGCACTCGAACAACACGGCTTTAAATAAACAGTTCGGTCTCGATAACCGGCTGCAATTCAGCGAGGGTTTCTCGGGTCTTGCGAAGGCGGAACTCTGTTACCGGGAGGCGAGGCTCGAGCTTTACCTTCAGGGTGCTCACGTCACCCGCTATCAGCCGGCCGCCAACCATGAAGTGTTGTGGATGAGCGATACGGCCGTCTACGCGCCCGGGAAGGCGCTGCGTGGCGGGATACCGCTATGCTGGCCATGGTTTGGGCCGCATCCGGAAAATTCGGGCCGGGCGCAACACGGCTATGCGCGCAGGTCTCGTTTCTCGGTGCTGTCGACGTCGGCGGATGCGGAGTCGACGTCGATTATTCTGGCATTGGATCCCGCGGCAGCGCCTTATCCGGAATGGCAGGACAGGGCACAACTCGAGGTCGAATTCCGGTTATCCGATTCGCTCTGGATGGAGATGCGAACCTTTAACATTTCGGATTCCGCACTCACGTTGAGTAACGCATGGCATACCTATTTTTCGATTTCGGGCCGTGACCTTGTGACGCTTCCCGGTGTCACCGGGTTGACCTACCTGGATAAACCGCAGCGCTACAAGCAGTTGCAGCAGACCGATGCCATTGCGATCCGCGGTGAAGTCGATCGCGTCTACCTCGCCCCGCCGCCTGAAATCGAGCTGCTGGATTCGGCCCGGCAAACCAAAACCTCGATCAGCACCTGGGGTAACCAAAATCTTGTGGTCTGGAACCCGGGTGAGGCAAACGCAAAAACGATGGCAGATTTCGATGATCGGGGTTTCGAGCAAATGCTGTGCATCGAACCCGCCAATGCACTGGATCAAAGCATCCAGTTAAAACCCGGCGAATGTCATCGGCTTGGGCAAAAAATAACCCTGGATCAGCCGGGCTAATCCCGCTGTATTGATCTTGCCTGCGAAATTCCGGGGGCAGTATACCTGATTCAATTTTCTCATCGGCGATTAGCTAAACTACGACCAGGTTTCCAGTGCAGGATGGCAGGCAACGCAGTTACCCGCCATTAAACAGGTATACTGTCCCCCGAACAGCTTTGCATTCGAGGAAATGTTTGAATTATGAACTTAAAATCAGCCGCTGATCTGGTGGCAATCGTTCTGCTGCTTGGCATGACTTTTTCAAGCGGTTGCCAGTCAATGCAAAAGCCCACCTTCACACACAATATTTCGCCCCTTGAGAATTCGTTGATCGCTGCCATCAACGCTGAGGGGCCAGGTGATCGCTATGTCATCAACCGGGTGAATGTCAGTGAAGAAGTTGTTGACTGGTTTACGATTTCGCTCACCTCGGGCAGTTCCTATGCGGCTGCCTCGGAGTCGGGGGCTACCACCGTTGGCGCAGGCTCAGTCATTCAATTCTGCGGGTGGGGCGAGTTTCTCGGCCTGTCTATTTTTACCGGGTATCCCTATCTGTGTAAACAGGGGGATGGCCTGGTTTTTGGCGTTACAGACTATGGTTGGGTGCACCTTTACGGCACGGGCGAAATAGCGGATAACCGAATTTCGATCAAAAAACCGAACCAGGTAATACCTGTTTGGGAATTAAGTAAACTGTCACCATAATTAAACAAGCTGGTGCGGGCCGATTGGCAGGCGCAAGGTGGCTTTCAGGCCCGGCGCGTTATCTTCGAGCAACAACTTCGCCCGGTGCAGCTTGGCGACGGCCTTGACGAGGCTGAGGCCGAGGCCGCTGCCCGGGGTGCTGCGACTGCTTTCCAGGCGATAGAAGCGTTGTCCCACCTTGTCCCGTTCGGCCTCGGCGATACCGCTACCTGTATCGCTGACCACAATGTCGGCCGTGTTTCCGACGCGTTTCAATTCGAGCGACACTTCCCCGCCTGCAGGCGTGTACTTGATCGCGTTGTCGAGCAGATTGGTTAGCGCCTGGAACAGTAGATCACGGTCCCCGTCCAGGGACATGCTTGCGTCGACCCGAGTCGAAAAGCGCAATTGTTTTTCCTCGGCCAATGCCTCGTAAAGTTCCGCCGCGTCGTGTACCAGCGCGGCCAGGTCCACGGGTTTGAATTTCGCGGTATGGCCGCCGGCTTCGATGCGTGCAATGCGCAGCAGCGCCGCAAAAGTGGCGAGGAGTTGATCGGCTTCGGCAATGCCGTGTTCGACCTGGCCGCGGTGAGGGCTGTCATCGTCCAGGTCGACCTGTAGCTGTTCGAGGCGGTTGCGCAAACGCGTCAGTGGTGTGCGCAGGTCGTGGGCGATGTTGTCGGATACGTGGCGGATGCCATCCATCAGGTGTTCGATTTCATCGATCATGGTGTTCAGGTTGCCGGCCAGTTGATCGAGCTCGTCGCCGCTGCCGCGAATGGGGATGCGCTGCGACAGGTCGCCGGCCATGATGTTGCGGCTGGTTTGATTGATGAGCTCGATGCGGCGTAACATGCCGCGGCTCATGACGACGCCGCCGAGCAATGCCAGCGCCAGCGTAATGGCGATTCCCCAGAGTAGCGCGCGCGTGATCAGTCGTTGTGTCGCCTTCAGTTCGCGGGTGTCGCGCCCGACCAGCAGGTGCAAGCCGTCCTGCAATACGAAGGCCCGGGCGCGCGCCTGAAACATACGCCCGCCGGCGCGCGCATCCTGGAATTCGAAGTCGAGCCAGCCATCGGCCGCGGGCGTTGTCGTCCGGCCAGGGCGACAGGTTGCCGGCCAGCGGTTGACAGGTTGGGAGTCGCGAACAGGTAGACCGACGAGCCGTCCGGGTCGCGCTCGACGCGCTCGGAAATTGTTTTCTCCAGGCCATTGAGCCCGCGTTGGCGATACTGCTCGGCGAGCCCGGTGATTTCGGCCCGGATGGTGGCATCGGTCTGTTCGGCCATGTAGGTGACGGTCGACCAGTAGATAAACCCCAGCAACAGCAGCACCGAGCCGGCGAACAGCACCATGTAGACCAGCGCCAGGCGGAACGTCGAGGTGCGCAGCAGGCTAGCCGGGTTCACGAATCATGTACCCGGCGCCGCGCACGGTCTGCAGCAGCGGCTGGTCGAAGCCTTTGTCGATTTTGCCGCGCAGCCGGCTGATGTGCACGTCGATGACGTTGGTTTGCGGATCGAAATGGTAATCCCATACCTGTTCCAGCAGCATGGTGCGGGTGACGACGCGTCCCGCGTTACTGCATCAGGTATTCGAGCAGTCGGTATTCGCGCGGTTGCAGGGCGATAGCATGTCCGCCGCGCTTGACAGTCCGCGTGAGCTGGTCGAGTTCGAGATCCGCAACGCGCAGGGTGGTTTCCGCGGCGGGGGTTTGCCGCGCGCGGCGCAGCAGCGCATCCAGCCGCGCCAGTAATTCGCTGAAGGCGAACGGCTTGGTGAGATAGTCGTCGCCGCCGGCGCGCAAGCCTTCGACGCGGGCGTCCACGTCGCCGAGGGCGCTGAGTATCAGCATCGGGGTGGTCTTGCCCGCGGCGCGGACGCTTTTGACGATGGCCAGCCCGTCGAGTTCGGGCAGCATGCGGTCGATGATCATGGCGTCGTAGTCTTCGCTGGTGGCAAGAAACAATCCGTTCTTGCCGTCCGCGGCATGGTCGACGTTGTGGCCCTGTTCTTTCAGCCCTTTCACCAGGTAGGCGGCGACCTGGGAATCGTCTTCGACTACGAGCACACGCATTGAGGTTCGGTCCGGTTCGGCAACGCCTTTATGACCGCTACCATAGTACTTTAAATCCGTCGAAAACAGGTTTGCTCCTCAACATTACGAAAATTTAATGTTTCCGCAAGGCAGTGGCAATTCACCCGGCTCTATAGTTGCAGGATCAAAAATTCCAACCGTGGCACCCGCCAGGTACGAATAGTGAAACCCAACAGGAGTGTTAGCATGAGAACCAGACCAAAATCCCGATTCCAACGCTTGGCGCTTGCCGCGACAGTGACAACCGCGCTCGCGGGTGCGGCGTTTTTTAGCCTGTCGCCAAACGTCCTGGCCGCTGTGGCGCCCGCTGGCGTTGTCGATGACCGGCGTTCAATACGGACCGCCGAGTTTTGCCGACCTGGCAGAACGCGTCGAACCGGCCGTTGTCAGTATTACCGTTAGCGGCAAGACCGATGTTGCGGCCAAAATGAACGGCCAGCAACACCAGCGGCCACAATTCCCCGAAGGCAGCCCCTTCGGAGAATTCTTCGAGCAATTTCGCAACCGCGCACCCGGCATGCCGGGAGGCGACAATAGTGCCCAGCGTGAGTTTCAGGGGGTAGGTTCCGGGTTCATTATTTCGCCGGACGGTTACGTCGTCACCAACAATCACGTGGTCGAACATGCGACCGAGATCGGCGTCATCCTGCAGGACGGCACCCGCTACGAGGCCACGATAAAAGGCCGTGATCCGAAAACGGACCTGGCGCTGCTGAAGGTAAATACCGACGAGTCGCTGCCTTACGTGGAACTGGGTGACTCGGATAGTGCCAGGGTCGGTGAATGGGTGGTCGCGGTCGGCAATCCTTTCGGGCTGGGCGGCACGGTGACCGCGGGCATCCTTTCAGCGCGCGGACGCGATATCAATTCCGGTCCGTACGACGACTACCTGCAGGTCGATGCGCCGATCAATCGCGGCAACTCGGGTGGACCCCTGTTCAATAACCGCGGCCAGGTAATCGGTGTCAACTCGGCGATCTACTCGCCGACGGGCGGTAGCGTGGGCATCGGTTTTGCGATTCCGTCGAACCTGGTCAGGGAGTCGTTGCCGAACTCGAAACCAACGGTAGAGTCACCCGCGGTTGGCTGGGCGTGCAGATTCAGCCGCTTACCGACGATATTGCGGAAAGCCTTGGGCTTGCGGAAACGCATGGCGCGCTGGTGGCCGGCGTCGAGCCGGGCAGCCCGGCGGCACTCGGCGGCGTCAAGCCCGGTGACGTTATTGTCAGCATGAATGGCGAGAAGCTGGATGACTTCAAAGACCTGTCGAAACTGGTGGCGAAGGCCGAGGCGGGCAGCGAATCGACGCTGCAGGTCAAACGGCAGGGCGAGACGCGCAAACTCACTATCGAGATCGGCAACATGCCGGACGACGATGCGAAAGTTGCGCTGGCCGATGATGCCGCCAGCGACGATGGCCCGAAGCTTGGCGTTTACCTCGCCGAGTTGACTCCCGAAGCGCGTCAGCGTTACCGCATTGGCAAGGATACCGAAGGCGTGCTGATTACCGGCGTACAGCAGGGCAGCCCGGCTGAAAAAGCCGGCATCGAGGCAGGCCAGGTAATCAACATGGTGGGCCAGCAAACGGTGAAGTCACCGCAAGACGTGATTTCCCAGGTGAAGCAGGCGGCCGCGGAGAAAAAACCCTCGGTGTTGCTGATGCTGGAACAAAACGGCATGCAACGCTTCGTGGCGGTGAAGTTCGCCAGCGCCTGATTGTTGAACTGGCTCCTTAGTTCCTCAACAGGGGGCAGGACAGATCAGGTTGAATTCGGTGGCCCCCTCGATGCCGAATGAAACCTGTCCTGCCCCCGACCTTTCAACCGGGGTAAAAGAGTCAGGTCCACGTCTTACACGCTGAATTTGACAGGTAGCCGCTTTCCCGCCTGGCAACTAGAGCTGTTACAAATCACATTGAAAATATAGGGGGATAGAAAATAATCCCTCCTTCCATTTTTCTTTTTTTATTCAGTACGTACACTTCAGAGCATTGCCATTGAAACCCGGCACGTAAGAGCCCCGGCTTGAAGGTAAGCACCAGTAAACAGGTATACTGCCCCCGGATTTCGAATTTTCACGACAGGCCCCATACGACAGCACCCCGATGTTTCGCTTTATCCGCAATTGGCTCGATCGCCGCGCGATCGCACAGGCTTCGATCACGCCGGCGGAGTGGGATGCGGCGTTTGCCGCGCTGCCGCTACTCGACGGCCTGAGTGGACAGGAAAAAAGCACTCTGCAGGAACTGGCCATCCTGTTTTTACAGCGCAAGTCGATAGAAGGCGCCCACGGCCTGGTCATCACGCAGGCGATGGCCTTGATTATTGCGCTGCAGGCCTGCCTGCCGGTGCTGGCGCTGGGCCTGGAGTCCTACTCCGGCTGGTCGACGATCATCGTCTATCCGAGCGGGTTCGCACCACAGCGCGTGGTTCGTGACGAGTACGGCGTCGAGCATCATACACGGGACCATTTGTCGGGCGAAGCCTGGCAGCGCGGGCCGGTAATACTGGCCTGGGACAAAACCAGGTATGCCGGTTACATCGATGGCTGCAATCTCGTGATCCACGAATTTGCGCACAAGCTCGATATGCAAAACGGCGTCGCAAACGGATTCCCGCCGCTGCACCCGGACATGGATCTAGCCGCCTGGACCCGCGCCTTCAGCACTGGTTTCGAGGATTTCCAGCGCCATTGCGCACGCGGCGAGGAGATTGGCATCGATCACTACGCGGCGTCGTCGCCAGCCGAATTCTTCGCGGTGCTGAGTGAAATTTTCTTTGAACGGCCAGACTTGCTGCGGCGTCACTACGGGGCGGTCTTCGAACAGATGAAGCGCTATTACCGGCAGGACCCGCTGCCGCGCCTGCACTGATCCGGTCGTCCCGGGTGATTGAATTTCGCGGACAGTGATTCCATTTGGATTATCATCGGCAAAGGGCCGTCTACTTGATAAACTTGCTGTTATTCTGCATGCAGATATTGCCGGATCAAGCCAGATGGTTCAGTAAGGTAAACAGCCGAAAATTCTGCGACGACTTAACATGCCGGCACTATAGTATCGGGAAACTTAATCTTTCAAACGGATTCAATTGCACAACCTGGGAGTTCTTTATGCGTTCTAGTGTTAGTCGTTATTTTCTTTGCCTCTGCCTGATCCTGGTTGCGACGACGGGGTACGCGTCACACGGACCTGCGCCAGATGTAGGAATAGACGAGATTAAAGTCGGTAAGGGCATTGATGCTCAACCATTCTCAGTTGTCGATGTTCACTACACGGGAAAACTCGAGGACGGGACAGTTTTTGATTCCAGTCTAGAGCGCGGAGAACCGTTTCGCTTTACCCTGGGTGCGGGTCAGGTGATTCCAGGTTGGGATATTGGTATTCAGGGTATGAAGCCGGGAGGCAAGCGTATATTGACGATTCCCCCGGCGCTTGCCTATGGCCAAAAGGGTGCTGGTGGGGTTATTCCACCGAACGCAAACTTGACATTTGATGTTGAGCTGGTCGCGTTAACTCCACCACCATTTGCCAGCATCAGTAATTCACAACTTGCGACCAGGCTTGAAAGCGGTATCAAGCTGATCGATATCCGTCGCCCCGAAGAATGGCAACAGACAGGGGTTGTTGATGGCAGCATCAAGTCAACTGCTTTCGACAGTGAAGGCCGGTTTCTAAGATCATTTATGGAGATGCTCGAAAAAACTGTTCAGCCAGATGAGGAATTTGCGGTGATATGCCGCACCGGCAATCGCACTGCGAGCTTGTCGAATTGGCTGGTGACCAGGGGAGGATACAGAAATATCCTGAATGTTCAGGACGGCATCACCTCATGGATAAAGGAAGAGCGCCCGGTCAATAAGTCTGGCTCCTGAGGTTTGTTTTCTCCTGGAGTTAGTAGCGAAGGAGCAAATTTGAATTTCCTGTTTCTGCTCGGTGAAATAAAACCAGGGGGAAAGATACCTCCGGTTGAGGTTAGGGAAGATCTGCAAGCATTTTTGTCGCAGATTTACCAATCTCGTTGCCAGCATTTATTTTTACAGCGGTGTTAAGCGCCCTACGTGCCTGCACGGTATTGCCAATTTGACTATTTACGAATCCCAATGTTAACCAGATTCTCTGATGTGTCGGATCGATGGCCACACCCTCGTTAAGCCTGAGAATAGCTTCACTTGATTTTCCCAGATAGTGTAGCGTGATCCCCAAATTGTTATAGGTTTCCACGTTGTTCGGGCCGAAAACTAATAATCGCTCGTACAGATCGGCGGCCTTGTCATACTGCTTATTGGTGAAATATTCATTGGCCTGGCGCGTTACTTCAACAGGGTCTTCGACAGACGACTGATTGAATGTCGATGAATTTAACTGCGTCGAGTTTATTTCCGTTTGGTCATCCGGCCATACGAATGCGGGCTGGCGTATTTCAGTCGAGTCGGCGCTGACGTTATCTGGATCCTGAATGTAGTACTGGCGCGTAATGGTAAAAACCGTTAGTCCAAAGACGATTTGAAATACCGTCATTGGAACCCAGAATTTGAGATTTAGAGTCATAACTATTGCCTGCTCTCACGATTTTTTGTTAACGAAAATGCGCCGCTAGCGAGCCAGTAATATGCAAGACCAGCTGGTAAAAGTATAAGCGCGATGTTGGTCTCATACTAACTCTGGTCAAACGATCGTCATTATACCTGTTAGTAGTTGCTATCGCTGTCCCTCCGAATTTCGGGTTAGCTGGGGCTGCGCAACAGGATTGCCGGCCGCAATCGCAGCCGTCGCATGAGATAACTGGCGCCGAGCCCCAGCGCCAGGCTACTGACGCCAATGGCAACCAGGGCCCCCAGCCACACCAGGTCCGCCGACGGCAGTTTCAGCCGCCATTGCAGCAATGGCAGGGCGATGGCAGATCCGAGCAGCACCGCAAACAGTGAAGCCACCAGCGCCAGCAGCAGGTACTCCAGCTGCAGGCTTTGGCGGATCAACGCCAGCCTGACTCCCAGGCTATGCAAAATAGTGGCATCGTAGATCTGCCGGCTGCGCCCGGCGGCCATCACGCTGATCAACACCAGCAGACTCGCCACCAGGCTGACCACCGATACCACCGCGAGGCCAGCGCCGGCCTTGCCGAGAATCTGCCGGGCTACCTGCAGCAAGGACTCGGTGCGCACGGAAATCACGCTGGGCGCAATTTCGCCGAGCAGGTTCTGTGCCGTTATCGCGTCCGCGTCATCGATATAAACTGCGCCGACATGTCGATGAATAAACGGATCCAGCGCACCCTTTGAAAGAATGCCCTCGAACCAGAAGCGGGTTTGAATGCCTTTCTGACTGTAAATCGCGGCGATTTCGACGTCGAGGCTGCGCCCCTCGATGGCAAAGGTCAGTTGATCGCCGACCTGCAAACCGAGCTTGTTGGCTTCGCGATCCTCCATCGCCAGCTTTGGCTGGGCCGGCAACCGGTTCCGACCACCAGGCCCCGTCAACCAGGGTGACGCCATCGATGTTATTGACCGGGTAGCTGAGCTTGTAGCGATCCTGCGAGCTGTCGCGTCTGCTGGCGGATATCGAGTTCCTCAACTTCACCCAGGTCGCGTCCGTTCAGCGCGGCAATGCGCGCCTGCACCAGCGGTGCAATGTCGATTCGGCTAACGCTGGGTAGCGCCTCGATAGCACCGACCACGGCATCCACCTGGTCGTTGAAGATATCGTATAACACCAGCCCGGGCGCTTCCTCGGGAATCGTATCCTGCAGTGAGCGCAGCAGCGCGCCCACGATCAGGGTGCAGGCAACCAGCAGGGTCAGGGCTGAACCCAGCGACAGCAGCGAACTGCGCAAAGCGGAACCCGGGCGGTGCAGGTTCGCCAGCGCCAGTTTCAGTGTAAACCTGTTGTTGAAGCGCGGATGCTCGTCGAGCCGACGGGCGGCGTGACGAATTCCGCGCACGATCAGGTCGAGAATCAGTAGTAACAGCCCGATCACCACTACAAAGCCGATGGCAAACAACTTATCCGGAAGCACCTGTAGCACCAGCAGAATGATCGCGGCAGCGCAGGCAAAGGTCGCCAGCCACCAGCGTCGCGGCAGCCGCGCGGCCTGGTGCTGCTGACCGCGAAATAGCGACGCCGGATCTGTCGCCAGCGCACGCCCGAGCGCGGGCAGGGCGAAGGTATAGGCGGTCAACAGGCCGAAGCACACGGCAATCAGCCCGGGGCCGGCCAGATCGACGAGGCTGGCGCTCACCGGCACCTGCGTCGCCACCAGCTTACCGCCGACGAGCGCCAGCAGGCTGCCGCAGAAAACGCCGAGCAGGCTGGCGCTGCCGCCGAGAATGGCGATCTGTGCCAGGTACACCAGGGCCAGGCGGCGGTTGCGCAAGCCCAGCGCACGCAACGTGGCTATGGTTTTGAGTTTGCCCTGCAGGTAAGCCTGGATACTGTTAAACACGCCCAGACCACCAATAAACAGTGTGCTGAAAGCAATGATCAACAGCCCCGAGGCGATTTGTCCAAGGCGTTCGGCGATCCGCTCACTGCGATCGGTAAAGGTTTTGACTTCCCAGGTCTGCTGTGGAAAGGCGTCGTAAAAGCGCTCGCGCCAGGTCTCGGCGGGCACATCGCTGCGCACGTGATACTCGTACTCGACCAGGCTGCCGGGGCGCAGCAGGTCCGAAGCGCGCAACGCCTCGGCGCTGAGCAACACCGGTGTTCCGCGCCAGTTGGCGTTCAGATTGCGATCGGGCTGTTGCAACACCAGCGCCCTGATCTTCATTTGCAGTGCGCCGATAAACACGTCGTCACCGATACCGAGACCGAGCCGCTCGGCCAGCACCGGGTCGATGGCGACACCCCAATTGCCATCGTTAAAGCCGATAAGCTCGGTAATGGGCCGCGCGGGTTCCAGCAGCAGTTCACCATAAAGCGGATAGCTGCCATCGACGGTTTGTAACTCGACTCGCGAAAAGCCCCCGCTTGCGCTACCCAGCATGGTGTCGACCTCGGTAACCAGCGAGACGTCGCCGTGCGCGTTTAGCCAGTCGAGCGCCTCGTCTGGCAGCGGTTGTCTGGATTCGACTTCGACATCGCCACCCATCAACACGCGGGTGTCGGCAAGCAGGCTGAGATTGATCAGCCGATACAATCCCGCGGATGCCGAAACCAGCGTTACGCCCAGTACCAGGCAGGCGCAAAATACCCACAGGGAGCGGCCGCTGGCGCGCAGATCGCGCCACGCGAGATCAAGCAGAAAGCGCATGATCCCGATCCTCAACCAGTTTGCCCTGCTGCAGATGCACGATGCGCTGACAACGGCCTGCCACCTGGTCGTCATGTGTTACCAGCACCAGCGTGGAACCGATGTCTGCATTCAGGTCGAACAACAGCTCGATGATCTTTGCGCCGGTGGCAAGATCGAGGTTTCCCGTCGGCTCGTCGGCCAGCACCAGCCCGGGCTCATGCACCAGTGCCCGGGCAATTGCCACGCGCTGCTGTTCGCCACCGGACAATTGCGCCGGGTAGTGATTGTGACGCTGCGCGAGCCCTACCTTGTCGAGCATCTCGAGGGCGCGTTCGCGCACGTTTTCCTTGCCGGCGATTTGCAGCGGCAGCGCAACGTTCCCAAGCGCTGTCAGGCTTTGCACCAGGTGAAAGGACTGGAAAATGATGCCCAGGCTGTCACGTCGCAGGTCTGCCAGGGCGTCGGCATCGAGGCCGCCGAGCGTCACTCCGTCAACCAGGATTTTGCCGCTTTGCGGCTGCTCGAGACCGGCAAGCAACACCAGCATGGTCGTCTTGCCCGAACCGGACGGGCCGACGATCGCCACCGTATCGCCCTGCGCGACGCTGAGACAGGCGCCATCCAGCACCTGTAACTGCGACTGCTCGAGGCTGTAGGACATTGCGACATCTTGCAGTTCTATCATGCGTGCTCCGTGTAGAAACCAGATTGTTGCGAAGTATAGTGTTTCCGCGACTGATAAGGGTTACTCACCTGCCGTCGGCGCAGCCTTTGTAGCAGGTGCGTGCTTTGCTGGTTTTGTACACAGGTATACGGAGCAAAAGGCCATCGAGACCATTTCGCAGGCTCGATATTCAGCCTGTGCCATCGCAGGACCTTGTGTTTTCGAGAATCGTCCATGCGCAGCTCACCAATGTAGCGATGAAGACTCGATGGGCTGATTCGTGACATTTCGTAAAGCGTTAGCTAAGCATCGCCAGTGATAGGCGCTGCACGCTGCAGTTCACATCCTGCAAGTAGTCGATCGCAAGCCCCAGGTTTCCAGAGCAGGATGGCAGGCAAGCAGTTGCCCGCTATTAATTAAGTATACTGTCCCCCGAATTCTGCTTAAGGGCGTCATCCCCGCGAAAGCGGAGGATCTTGTTGGGTGTGCGTATATAAAGGGGACAGAGTCGTATTGATTCGATCCCTGTTCGGGCAGTGAAATAAACCTGGTCTGCCCCCTGATTGGAGATTTCAACAGCGGTAGCGATATCGTGACTTACCGGATCGATTTCGGTGCAAGCAGTCAGGTCAGTTTCAGTGCGGAACTGAAATATCAATCCCTGGCTTATGGCTTCGTCGAGGATTTGCTGCAGGATCGCGACAATCCCGAGGTCGCCAGGTTTAAGGCTCTATACGCCAATGCACGTATCCGCTCCGAGACAATCGCATCCGTAAGTGGAATCCAGCCCTGACCCCGGGTGAATCCCCGGGATCGATAGCGGCTCAGATTGCGATTAGCTGCCCAGTTACTCGAACTCGGTCCACAAGCGTTCTCTTTCCTGCAGCAGTTGATGCTGTTGGGTCATCAGCCTGAGGCGTTCCTCGACCTGCTCCTGTTGCTGATTGAGCAGGCGATTCTGCTCTGCGATCTGCTCTCGCTGCTGCGACATGACTTGCAGACGATCCTGCAACTGCTGCTTTTCTTCGGCCGCCAGCTTCTCGTTGGCCGCAACCTGAGAACGCTGTTCCCGCAAAAGTTGCAGCTGGCTTTGCACCTGCTCCCGATTCAGGTTCATCGACTGAATTTGTTCCCGACCGGATTCCATCTTTAACAGGCGCTGCTGCTCCTTTACCTGGTTTTGCAGCCCTGTCGTCAATTGCTCCTGTGATTGCAGCTGGACTCCTTCCTGCTTGACATCCTGCTGCTGATTGCGCAGCTGCTGGCGTGCCTTAAGTTTGTGTTGTTTCATCTCAGCAACCCGATTTCGATTTCGAGCCAGTAGCTTTTGCTGGTTTTGCAATCTGGCCTGTTCCTGTTGCTGGTGTTTGAATTTTTTAGCTTTCCGGGTTTTTTCCTGGTGCTTCGGTTGTTTCGAACTGGAGCCTCCCATCGATTGACCCGCTGCCGTGCCTTGGCCGGCCCCTTGCCCGGAACCGCTGTTACCGGCTGCGGACAAGCTATTGAAAACCCCGGCAAGCACTAACGCGGTAATCGCGGGGATGATTAAATGTCGTTTTAAATTTCGCATGATTCCACTCCTTTAAATAAGAATATCCTAATAAACTAATATTTAGTTCCTGATGTTAAGTGAAAAACGTGGCGAAAAATTGATCCAGGTCAAAAAATGATCGCAGGTGGTGCGAGTTTAGACATAGAGCTGCCGCGGTTTAGCTGGCAACCTAAATCAGACGCTCAAATGCACCTGCCAGGCTGTGGGGAACGGCCAGGAACCGGTACTCAGGAGCTGCCCTGCTACAGGCGGGGCCAATAATGAGAGGGTCTATTTCCCGAAAACACGTCTCAACAGGTCTGTCGTGCGTGCTGCTGGGTCTTGACGTATCGCGGCTTCTTCCCTGGCGAGGTAGAAGAAAATCCCATCCATGCCTTTCTTCACGACATAGTCACTCAGGTTAGCATCGACTTTTGGCGTGAATGGCACAGAATTGTAGTGTGCCATTATCTCGTCGTAGGATTTGGCCGCGCCTACGTCCGCCAGGCTATCGTCAACAATTGGTTTCATCTCGACCGCCAATGGCCCCGACATCCTGGATTTAAAATACTGCGTCGCCGAGTCCTCGGGTCCTTTGTAGATGGCCATGACATCATCCAGCGTCATATCGTTAATCGCCGCGATGAAAAGTTGCTTTGCCTTTGGCGTTGCAATTTCGGCAGCGCGATTTAAGCGAGTTTCGAGATCGGTCAGCATCGAGTCCATACCGACCTTGCCCAGTACTTTCTTGACCTGAACAAGATTCTCGGGGAGGGGAATGTGAACCTGCGGGTCGAGGTTAAACCCATCGGTCGCGCCCAGGCTACTGACGACTTTTCCCGTTCCTACACGAAGCGCTTCTTTGAGGCCACCACTGATGTCATCGCTGCTTAAGGATTGCTGTTTTTCGTCGTCGGGTAGCAGTTCTTTTAGTTTGTCGAACCATCCTGCGGATGCGCCCTCGCTTGCGATGACCAAGGAGAAGGCCAGAAACGCCATGATTAGCTGGGTTGCGTGAGTGCGTCGCACCGTTTCATTGTACCTGGCCATAATATGATCGTTGTTGTCGTTAAAGGCTGAACACAGTATACAAGGATCTGGTGGAAGTATAGGAATCTTAAATGCTCTTTTCCCGCAAATTCCCCATCGATTTGGGTCGGTAGCAGAAGCCTGTGTTTCCCTGGCGAGGGTCGGCTTTCTCGTAAGGAGACACTCAACTGGCTAAGTCAGCAGGCAATCCTCGGCCATGAGCAGATGCCAGGTTAAAGGCTGAAACCAATTGACACTAACCCCTTCGATTTTACGCCAGATCGTCTTTCGAATGACTCAAATCAACAAACCAGACCTGAAAAAATGATTAAGTGGGGAAATAACAAAATTTAGAGGAGGATATTAGTAATGACTATGATAATCAGCAATATTTCCGGAATTGGCGAGAAAACAGCAGAAATTCTAACCAGGCACGGGTTTAAAACCGTGAGAGCAATAGCCGGGAGCACTGTCGAAAAACTTTCCAGTGTCCCGGGATTTGGAGCCGCTCGAGCGCGCACGGTAATCAACGCGGCCAACGCATTGCTGGCCAATCCGCCATCCAGCCAATCCAAAGCCGACAGCTCATCGAAAACAAAAAAAGCAGTTAGTAAGAAAGCTACGCGCGACAAAACAAAACCAGAAACGAAGTCGAGTAAGAAAGCTGCACGCGCCAAAAGTAGCGATAAGGGAAAATTATCCAAAGCGAAGTTAAAAAAGGAGCAGCAGCGCAAGGAAAAACAGCGCAAGGAGAAATTGAAGAAAGAAAAACTGCGCAAAGAGAAACTGCGTAAGGAAAAGTTGCGTAAGGAAAAACAACGCAAAGAGAAATTGAAGAAGGAAAAGCTGCGCAAAGAGAAGCAGCGCAAAGCGAAACTCAAAAAAGAAAAATTACTTAAAGAGAAACTGAAAAAAACAAAAGCAAAAGCCAAGCAAAAGCAGAAGCGGAAAAAGCACTAATTACCAGGTAACTATTATTTTTTATTAGGTGATAGGCGCTATTATTTTAAATGGCTTGGAGATTTCATTTCAACGAAGCGATGCTGCCGAAGATTACCGGTAAGGACCAGGAGGTCGTAATTTACAGCAGCGATGAACGCTGAGCACCCTTGGCCTTTGCTCGAGCAGTCTCGTGGGGATATGAAAATGTCTACTTCTTCCCGTTTGGGCTTGATAAATGGAAGGCTGCGGGCTATCCGGTGGATTCTGGCAGGTGATGGTTACATCTTCTCTTTCAGAAAGACTCTAATTGAATCCCAATAAGTCACCATTAGCGATTTTCGAGTCAAGGGCTTGATATTGATCATTAACCCCCCGCTGGCAGTCAGATTCCGAGCGTCGATTCTATCCAAAGCTTACGCTGGCGCAATTCATCCCAGGGACGACCTGCGTCCAGAAGCGGACTCTGAACTCATCCATCAGCATAGCTGTTTGCTCGAATTGAAATTCGGGATAATTATGGTCGATAAACCTCACGGGCTACACGGTTTAGCAAACTCATAAAAAAATTGATGTCGTTGGCATCCAACTGTCGATGTTGTTGCAAAAATTTTCGAATAGGCTGGCCAGATTCTCGGCTCAACAGAACTTTGTCTTGCAGGACTACTGATTGGCGCACGAATGAGGCTGCGCTATCGTGACAGTTACTGCATTCCTGTTTGAATCGCGGCTTTGTGAGCGCCTGTGCAAGCAACATTTCGTAAACAGCATCGACTTCGGTATTCTGCGTATAGTGATTGCGCATGAAAAGACGAAGACCCTGGACATGATGATTGCCTTGAAGTTGGCCATTGGTAACCTTTAGAAACTTGTGAGCAAACTCAGCTGAATGACCATGGCATTCGGCGCACTGATTATCCCAAAACCAGTGGAGGTCGATGCCGGAAGCCCTGCCTTTGCTCATAAACAGCAGCAATGTTACAAAAGCGGCAACAATTATTCCTGTAATTTGCATCCGCTTAAATACACTTATCTTACTCATCCAGGGCATTCTATCGAAGGCGCCGACAAATTTCTGGAAGGATTGCTTGCCGACCTTATCAAATAAATTCTAATAGCTACTTCTCCCAAAGGAGGCGCTGAAACGCAGGTGCCGAGCTTTTCAGTTCGGCCAACACCGGACGCCCAGATAATTATGAAGAGCAGCCGTTAACTGGTCTTGCCCCGATTCAGTAGACACATAATTAGCGTCCCGATTTATTTTTCCAATTCCCCCATGGATCGATGTCTCCCTCATTGGAACGCTTGTTTTGTTGAGTG
>CAWCBX010000069.1:0-18945 GCA_963793595.1 uncultured Gammaproteobacteria bacterium
TCCACGGAACGGCGAGGCGAGACGGACGGAGGCCACGATCCTGGTCGTGGACGACGATCCGGGAGTGCTCGAGGTCGCCCGGACGATGCTGGAGCAGGTCGGCTACCGGGTCCTCTCCGCGGCCGATGGGGTGGCCGGCGTGGAGATGTTCCGGCAGCACCGGGACGAGGTCGATCTGGTCCTGCTCAACATGACCATGCCCGGCATGGGCGGGGAGGAGGCGTTCCGGGAGATGCGGCGAATCCGGGACGACATCCGCGTCGTCCTCTCCAGCGGCTACAACGAGCAGGAGGCCACGCACCGCTTCGCGGGGGAGTGCCTGGCCGGGTTCATCCAGAAGCCGTATCGCTCAGGCCCGGCTGCTCGACCGCGTCGGCGCGGCCCTGGAGTCGCGCTAGCGCTCTGCGCTTCGGGAACGGCGATCCGGTCGGAGCGGCCACCGCCGCCGCGAACCGACGACCACCCGGCTTTTCGCTTCGGCAACATCGGTATCATCCGGCGAGACCAGTTTCTGCGCGGCCATACGTTTGATGCGCTGATAACTCAACTGCGCCGAATGCGCCTCCGCTTCCGCCGCTGTCACTTCGGCACTAACCCGTTGGCGCTCAGCCTGTAGCCGGTCCGTGTGCAGACTGGCCAGAAACTGCCCCGCGCTGACCCGGTCGCCTTCGTGTACCAGAATCTCAGCGACATGCTCGTTACCGTTAAACGCCAGCCGTACCTCGCGGATATCCACATTGCCATAAAGCACAAGGGAACCATCGGGCGACTGTTGCTGCAGCGCCGGCCACCAGTAGACCGCCGCTATCACACCGAGTACGACCAGCACGACAGGAATGAGGACTTTTTTATTCAAGAGTTCTTTTCTTGTTAAGACGCGCTAAAACGGCATCATAACAAACAATGCCGAGTGCTGACGATGGTGAATCAGGTCGCGCTTGACCCTGCGCAATAAACAGGACCGGATTTCAATCCCCTTTATTACTGTCCCCTTTTTCCTTTTCTTTTTTGCTCGTTGACCGCGCTCGGCAAGAAGAAGGTAAAACTTTGGGAAAAGAGATGCTAAGATCCTCCGGCCCAGCGGAGAGGTGCCGGAGTGGTCGAACGGGGCAGACTCGAAATCTGTTGTACGCTTCGTGCGTACCGTGGGTTCGAATCCCACCCTCTCCGCCAGCGCTTGCCCGCGGCTGAAACGCCAGCCAGTCAGCCGTCAATTCCGGCATCAGCACGGGGAGATCACGCGCAGCGTTGTCTCGCAGTAGTCGCGGAACCCCATTTTCCGGTAGAGCCGACGCGCGGTCGGGTTGTCGCCCATGACGTGAAGAAAGGGCGTTTCGCCGCGCTGCATTTCGCGGCGGATCAGTTTCAAGGTCAATCGACTCGCCAGTCCGTGACCGCGGAAATCGGGGTGGGTACAAATACCACTGACTTCGCGCAGCGTGCCCGCGTACATGCGCTCACCAGCCATCGCCGCCAGCCGTCCGTCTTCGAACCAGCCGAAATATTCGCCGAGCTCAATGGTTCTCGGCCCGAACGGACCGGGATTGGTGAGCTGTGCCAGCTCGAGTGCCTGTTCCGCATGCTCTGGGCCGAGCTTGATCGCGTCGGGAAACTCGTCGGCTTCGGGCATGGCTTCCTCCCAGACCATCCTGAATAGAGATTTTTCGAGATGAATTTGCCAGCCTGCAGGCGCCTTGCCTTTCCATTCCGGGCAGTAGAGGTGCTCATCGGGTTCACAACAGGCTGTCAGCGCGGCGAAGTCGGGGCGCGCGGGATCGGCAAACCCGACGATGGGCGAAAAGCCGGTGGCGTACCGCCGAGCATCCTTCGTGCCCGAGGCGTACACGGCATGCGGGCCAATGAGGGTGAACCAGGTGATGTTGTCGAGTAATTGATTCATCGTCTAGTGCATGGGATAAGGGGTCAGTATACCTGTTTTTTTCAATGGCTTGCGGCCCGGTTGGTCGCGGGCGCGATCAGGTCTGCGCGAGTCGCAAGGGTTGAAACATGCGTCGGTACTGTCCCGGGGTTAAACCGGTCAGGCGCTTGAACAAACGCCGGAAAAACGAGATGTCGAGATAACCGACCGCTGCGCTGACCTCGTCGATCGGTAACTCCCCCTGTTCGAGCAGGCGCTTGGCTTCCTCGATACGCAGGTTCTGCAGGTACTCGATCAGGGTGGCTCCAGTGGCCGCCTTGAAACGACGCTTGAGTGATCGCTCCGGCACGTCGATCTCCTCGAGTAGTTGCCGGATGGCGTCGATTTCGCGGAAGTGCTCGGTCAGCCAGGTTTCGCAACGCCTGGCAATCGAATCGGCATGCGGCGCGCGCCGCACCAGGCCGGTGTAGGGCAGTTGGCCTTCCGGGTGCCACTTGAGCAGATATACCTTGGCGATGTGCAACGCGTCCCCCGGGCTCGCATGGCGCGCGATGATGTGCAGCGCGAGATCGTGCCACGAGGTGGTGCCGCCCGCGGTGACGATGCGGCCGGTCTCGTCTGCATACACCAGGTTCGACGCGGAATCGAATCTGACCTTTGGATAATGCTGTCGAAACAGGTCCGTGTAGCCCCAGTGCGAGGTTGCGGCGCGGCCGTCGAGCAGGCCGGTTTCAGCCAGCAGGATCGATCCTGAACAGGCCGAGTAGAGTTCCGCGCCCAGCGCGTACTGGCGTCGCAGCCACTCGATGAGCGCCGGGTAACGGCCGTGAACTGACTCGTCCGGCCCCAGCCAGATCTCGGGCAGGATTACGATTTCGGCCGATGGATCATCGGCGATCGATACCTGCGGACTAACCGGGATGCCGTTGCCGCAGGTAAACGGCTGCTCCAGCGGAGACAGGATACGCACCCGGAAACGCTTGCTTTCGTCCCCGCTGCGCACCAGCGTTTGCCACAGGTTACCGGTGGCGGAGAGCACATCGAGCATACCGTAGAGCGCCGATCCGGCGGTCTCTGGAAGCGCAAGAATCAACACTTCTACGAGTTTTTTAGCGTCTTTACTCATACTAATTCGACAATAAATGGCACAAATAGCGCGTTTTAGTCATTTATGCATCTTATTCTTTACCTGTCAATCCCTGATCATGTGTCCACCCCGACGCGATAGCGAATCAGGGGAACCCAATCAACCAGACAGGAGCAAACACATGACTCAAAGCAATACGCAACAACAAAGCCCTCGCACCGAGGCAGCCAACGTCGTCAACGGCGTCGACCTCGAAGTGCTCGGTGGCACCGTCGGCGCGATCCAGGCCGCCCCGGAACTGGGTGCCTGCCATTTTCGCGCCAGCAATACCTGGGTCGACGGCGCGCGCAACGAAAGCAGGGTGACCGGGTTTTACGGCGCCGCGCAGGAAATCGCGCACCGCCAGGCGTTCACGCTGATCGCCGACGAGCCGCCGATTCTCGCGGGCAACGACGATGGCGCCAACCCGGTGGAGCACTTGCTGCACGCGCTGGCTTCGTGCCTGACGACCGCGATGGTCGCCCACGCGGCGGTGCGCGGGATTCGCATCGAGGCGATGGAGAGCGAACTCGAGGGTGATATCGACCTGAACGGCTTTCTCGGACTGAACCCGAAAACGTCGAAAGGCTTTACCGACATCCGCGCGAAGTTTCGAGTCGACGCGGCCGACGGTGATATCGATGCCATCCGCAATCTGGCGGAATTTTCACCGGTGTTCAACACGCTTACCAACGGCGTCAACGTCGATGTCCAGGTGGAGCGCAAATAAAGTCGCGGGCTTTTATCCATCACCGGCAGGCCCCGTAACGGGTCTGCCGGCCGGATCATAGACCGCTTTTTGAAACGAACTCAGGAGTAGCACGATGAAACAGTTAACTTATCAGGAAATCAATCTGCCGACAGGCAGGCCATTCTGGAGGGCCTGGTCATGACTTGCCCGGCTTTGAAATTTGACGATCCGTCCGATTCCTGCCGCAGATCCCGGTGTTGCCGATGCGAGCACAGCGCCGGACGCTACGCCGGCGCGTGAATCGCTATTCGAAACCTTTGTCGACGAGATCGATATCTGGGCCAGGCGGGCGCTCGCGGCTAACGGATTCGGTGACTATTAAAGAAGAGGGCGGGGGGATAAAGCATAATCCCTCCGGCACCTTTTACTTAAAAATTCCCAGGTCCCTATTCAGTAAAGTCGGGCGGCCAGTATAAACAGATCGCGTGCCCGGCCCAACGAAAAATACACTATCCGGGTTTTGGCTTCGATCGTATCTTTCGATTGCGGCGATTTAAAAAATTCGGCTATCTGCCGAAAATAATCGTCCACACTCTTAACAACCAGATTTTGTCAACGGAGATCTCCCGCGTGCATGTCAGATACCCGCTTTGGTTGCAAACCGCGCAGCAACGCCCGGGCGCGAAAGTGTTCGCGACCCTGTTCGCTGTCGAATCCTGCGCACGGGCACTGCTGTCGACGGTGATCACCATTCAGGCGCTGCACCTGCTCGGCAATGCACGCGACGTCAGCCTGTTGTTTGCCGTGGTCGGGTTGACCGGTCTGGTAGCGAGCTTTTCGATCCCGGTCTTGATTCGCCATCACAGTCGCCGTTGGGTATATACGCTCGGTGCGCTGTTGCTGATCGGCGCCGCGCTCGCGTTCGCCACGGTCGATGTCGTCGGGCAGGTGATCGGCATGCTGCTGCGGGTTTACGGCACGGCCTGTCTCAACATCGCCCTGAGTCTTTACATTCTGCAGTATATTCGCCGCGTCGAGTTAACCGTGTCCGAGTCGCGCCGCATGCAGTACAGCGCTATTGCCTGGGTTGCCGGCCCGGCGCTTGGCGTATACCTCTACGGGCATTTTTCGACCATCGTGCCGTTCGCGGCAAGCGGCATCATGTCGGTGTTGCTGCTTGTCGTTTTCTGGAGCCTGCGACTCGGCGAGCAAGGGGCGATCGTCGCGCCCGCGGAGCGCCCGCGCCGTGGCCCGTTGCGTAGCATCGGCCGCTTTGTCGCCCAGCCACGCCTGCGCCTGGCGTGGTCGATTGTTTTTACCCGCTCCTGGTGGTGGGTGTTTTTTTTCGTTTATACGCCGGTGTACGCGGTGCAGCAGGGGCTTGGCGAACTGGCCGGCGCGATGGTGATTTCCGCCGGCAATGCGTTGCTTTTCCTGGCGCCGCTGTTCGCCGGGCTTTGCGCATCGCTACGGCGTGCGCGCTGTGCTGCGTTGCGGCTACCTGCTGTGTGGCAGCGTTTACGCTGCTTGCGGCGGCCCTGTTTCAAACGCCGGCCTATGCGATTGCGGCGCTGGTGACAGCGACCATCGGCACGGTGATGCTCGACTCAGTCGGCAACGTCGCGTTCCTGGCCGCGGTGCGGCCGCGCGAGCGCGAGGAAATGACCACGGTGTTCCGCACCTACCTGGATGCTGCCGAGCTGCTGCCGCCGGCACTGTACGCCCTGGTGCTGTCGTTTTTCGATTTACGGGTCATATTTTTACTGCAGGGCCTGGTCATGCTGAGCATGATCGTGTTGCTCGCCCATCTTCCCATGCGCCTTGGCAAAACCAGGATCCGTATGTCGCCGGAGGGTGAGTTGCCGAGTGACGGGAGCCCTAAAGCTGACCTGATCGCCGAACCGTCTACCTGAGTATTATTGAAAATAATGGGACGGAGGGAATCATTTTTAATCCCTCCGTCGCCTTACTTCTTTACACTAATTACCGGTTGTTTCTCCAGATGTTTGCTCTGTTGCGGATGGTTCTTCACCTGGTTTGGTGGCCAGGGCATCTCGAACTATCCTGAATTCCTCGCGTTGCTCGGGTGTCATGCGCCCAAGGTCGGCTTTTTGTTTGCCTTCCAGCACACTGGTTACATACGACTCCATATTATCGATGTAGATATAATCCACCGGCTGTTCCTGCGCTGATTGTTGGTTGCCGACATATTCAGTTTCCTTGCCAACCGGTAAAACAATCAGGTGAGTCAAAACCGGTGTCGCGCAATCGTCGACAATTTTATGTTTCAACACAGTATTCATATCCTTGGTGAGGTGCTTGACGAGTCGCTCCAGGGTCATGCTTTTATTAAAACGAACGGGGTGATCCAGTGACTCAGGTAACGACAGTTTAAATTCATATTCCTCTGCGATACGAGACAATGTTCGTACCAGGGTAGTATCTGAGGCGACCGGGTCGACGACAGGGTTACAGAAAATTGCAGCCTGTCCCGGTGAGGTGATGACGGCGAGCATAACAAGGAGGTACAAAGTAAAAATACGATTTATGTTTGCCATAACAAGGGCTCTAAACGAATTCGATTTCTTCATGCAAATGCATTTGCCAACCAGGAGCAGTGCGTCGAACCCGGAAGACTAATGCCTTCGATTATTCGCGCATTGTGTGGGGACGTCAATCAGCTTCTTCATTCAATGTGATGTTATAAATTGGCGGGCTTCCGGATCTTGAAAAATCGGTTAAGTAATTGATATTAAAAGATTAAATAGAAGATTAAATTTTCTTATGGCTCGTGATGTTTATTAATTATCTTTTAGCGAGGTTTTGAGATAAATACTACGTCTGGCATTTGTTGGAGTGAAAGGCATGTCAAAAATAAATATTAACGATGTCGATTATTACTTCGAAGACGAGGATGGAATAGAAGGTAGCGATCGTGTAGATCGCGCTAGCCGAATGCAAAAAACTCGAACCAGAAGGAAAATTGAATTTCTCATTGAACGTAAAAAATTAAAAGAGATGTTAGATACCGAAGACAGTTACTGGGGAGACTAGAAAAATGGGAACAGATTTATTTCATCATAATTAGATCTGTCCCGGTTTTCCTGATCCGTGATATCGTGCGCTGCGTAGTAATCGAGTCACTTTTACGAACCCTTATGGATCCCTGGAAAACAATCGCGAGCACCACTGTTCCCGGTAGCGATACAGAACTGACCCTGTCGCAGCGCAATGATGATTTTGCCATTCGTGTTGCCGGTGTGCCCGGCGATCTGATGAATAGCCGCACGCACCACTCCGAAGAAGCGCTGGCCGAACTCGCCTGTAGCCGTCTGCGCACGCTCGAAAATGCCCGCATACTCATCGGTGGTCTCGGCATGGGCTTCACGCTGGCGGCGGCGCTCAAGACCGTGCCGGAGTCGGCCGAGGTGATCGTGGCAGAACTGGTGCCTGCTGTCGTCGAATGGAATCGGGGTCCTCTGGGGCAATGTGCGGGACGACCTATAGAAGATGCCCGTACTCGCGTGCACCTGGGCGACGTGGCAGATCTATTAAAACACCAGGCAGAGAAATTCGATGCGATCCTGCTCGATGTCGACAATGGCCCCGAGGCGATGACTTCTTCCGCTAACGAATGGCTTTACTCGACAGGGGGGTTAAAAACAATATACGAAAAACTTCGTCCCGAGGGCATTGTCGCGGTCTGGTCGGCGAGGGCAGATCAGTTATTCACGATGCGGCTTAAGAAAACCGGTTTTAATGTCCAGTTACGCACGGTAAGAGCCCGTCCGGGCAAGGGCAGTCGCCATACAATATTCGTCGCGCAAAAACGATGGGTGTCGTCAACTCGATGAAGCCGAAAATATGGGTGTTATGGGGTCAGGTCTTTGATTTATGATGTTCATCACCGAAGAATTCAAAATCAAAGACCTGACCCTGTTGCCTTCGTGTAGAAGTTAATGGTGCCGGCCATGCGCGCTAGCGTAATAATCAGATATATGAAATCAAGGATAGGTTTTCTCATTGTGCAACTCCATCGAATGACAATAAATATTCCGTACCAACCTCTAAGGTATTGTGTATAGGCTGCGATCCTGACAAAGCATCGGGCCAGATTTATACCTCATTGGATAGTATACCGGGGGATCCCGGGTATGTTGGACCCTGACTTATGCGTCATTTTTCTACTCACCTGGATTCGGTATTTGAGAAATTGGATTTGCATGCATGGCCAGGCGTCTGAATCTGGCACTACTCCGAAGCTTGCCCTGCTGTTTCGAATGGCTGTATTCAAGGGATGTCGGAAGCCGGTTTAATCGTGTACTGCCCCCTTTTGACAGCGGGCCAGCGGTAAATAAACACGTATACTATCCCCGAAACTCACCACAAGGAACCCAGGAGCAAAGTCATGGCTATACCGTTCAAGGAACCTAAAAATCCGTTACGTATTCGAAGTGCCAGGGAAAATCGGGCGCTCGACCAGCATTTCCTGAAACGCGGCGTACCTGTTTCATCCCCCAAACGATTGCTTCTGGCAAGCTGGAACATAGCCAATCTGGGCGTTCAGGACCGCTCAAACGGAGCACAGAAGGTCATTGCGCATATATTGAAGCGCTTTGACCTCATCGCGGTGCAGGAAATAAACGACGCCTACCGATCGTTCACCGCCATCGTTAAAAAGATGGGCCCAGAATTTGACTTCGTCATGTCGGATACGGCGGGCAACGACGAACGACTGGCCTATGTCTATAACACCTCCAAGGTATCGCAGGGAAACTTGTTTGGTGAGGTAGCCCTGCGTCCCCGCGAGTATCCCAAACGAGACGTCAAGGTCAATTACCGCCAACGCGGTGTCGACAAATCACAAACATTCAAAAAAATGCGTTATACGCCGTTTGACCGCAATCCGTTCATCGGCAGCTTTGAAAGCGGAAAGGTCGACCTGGTGTTGGCAAATGTGCACCTGTATTTCGGAGCGTTTCAAAATTCGGGTAAAGAAGAAGAACGACGCAAGTATGCCAGGCGGGTATTGGAAATATACGCGCTGGCCAAGTGGGCCAGGGATCGCTGTTCCGGTGACAATGCCTGGGATAAGGACATTGTGTTGCTCGGTGATATGAATGTCCCCAATATGGAAAATAATGAAGCCACGATCAAGGCGCTAGAACAGTTTTCATGGAAGTCAGTCGATTTTTTCAGTGATCGCGACATGGCGCGTACCGAGAGCCTGTCGCGGATCGGCGGCTCAAATCTGGGGAATGACAAAACCTACGATCAAATCGCTTTTGCACCGACCGCTTTGCGTAACCGGGTGAAATCCTATGGCGTGTTCGATTTCGATGCCGCCGTGTTCGCCGGCAAGTGGAATCAATTGGAAGCCACGCTCTCGCACGCGAAAGCCGTCAAGGAATTCAATTCGTACCTACGACATTACCTGTCCGATCACAGGCCTGTCTGGGTGGAGTTGCGTACCGACTAGTATGCGTGTTATGTGTTATGGGGTCAGGTCTTTGATTTATGATATTCATCACCAAAGAATTCAAAATCAAAGACCTGACCCTGTTGCCTTCCTCGCTAAAGCCGAGACAAACGATTCAACGAAATAGCAGTAACGGTATTTTGCAGCTGCGAATCATTTCAGTGGTGGTTGAACCGATGATCAGGTTTCTGATTCTGGAATGGCCGAATGCCCCCATGACTATCAGGTCGTAAAAATCGGTTTCGACTTCGCGGGCGATCACGGCTTCCGGCTGGCCTGACTCGAATTTGACGTGGACATTATAACCGGCTGCGCGCAGTTGATTGGCCGCGGCGCCGATTTGAGCTCCTGCTGCGGAAGTTTCTTCGCCGACGTATAACAATTCGCAATCGAGATCGACGAACACTTTGCTGCGGGCGATTTCCTCGATAGCCTTTATCACACTGGGACCGCCATCGAAGGCAACCAGAAATCGCTGGATGGGTTTAAACACCCTCGACGCCACCAGCACCGGGCGATGACTGCAGCGTATTACACGTTCCAGATTCGAGCCTAGATGCAACTTGTTAAAATCAGCGGCACCGCCACGTTTGCCGATGACAATCATGTCGGCTTCCGCTTCCAGATCTTCCACTGTCTCGACTATGTCCCCAAGGCGCAACCTGGTGGTCACATTGTTTACCCCGGATGCGCTAACTATGTCTTTGGCGTCATCCAGAATTGCCCTGCCGCGTTTTTGCGACAGGCGGGCCTTTTGCGCATCGAGCTCGGCCAACTCCTGGAGTAGCGCGGTTCTTGCGCCGAGGCCGATATTGCCACTGAGATTCTCGGGTTGGCTGGACAGGTCGCGACGGCCAAGCACATGTATGATTTCTACTGCGCCGCCCGAGCGCTTGGCAAACCAGGCCGCATGTTCACACACACTTTTTGCATAATTCGATCCGTCGATAAGCGCCATTAGATTAGTCATCATTTTTACCTAGTGCCCCAGCAGGTGCTCAAGCGCACCTGGTTTATCATGGATGGCGAGTTGGTCAACAATGGTTTCGCTCGCTTTATTAAGCCCGATAATTTCGACGTTCGCACCTTCTCTGCGAAATTTCAAAACCACCAGGTCGATCGCGGTTACGCTGGAGATGTCCCAGATATGGGCACGACTGACATCAATGGTGACATTCTCCAGCGCTTCTTTAAAATCAAAAGAAGCCCTGAAATCATCCACCGATGCAAAAAACAGCTGCCCCTCGACGAAATAGGTTCGCGACTTGCCATCTTCGCCAGGTATCGAGGTGATGCGAAAAATCTGGGCGATTTTCCAGGCGAAGAAAATAGCCGAAAACAGCACTCCAACCATTACCCCGATGGCAAGATTATGGGTGGCGAGCACCGTGGCGACCGTGGCCAACATCACTGTGGACGAACTTCTGGGATGATCTTTCAGGTTCTTGAGCGAAGACCAGCTAAAGGTGCCAATCGACACCATGATCATAATTGCAACCAGGGCGGCCATGGGAATCTGTTTCACCCAGTCGCCCAGAAATACGATCATCAGCAATAGAAACGCCCCTGCACATAAGGTGGATAAACGCCCACGCCCGCCGGATTTCACATTAATCATTGATTGACCAATCATCGCACAGCCTGCCATGCCGCCAATGAAGCCGGTCGCCGTATTGGCAATACCCTGGCCGATACATTCCCGATTTTTGTTGCTGCTGGTATCGGTTAGCTCGTCAACAATAGACGCCGTCATTAGGGATTCGAGCAGGCCGACCGCGGCCACCGCCGCCGAATAGGGCAGGATAATCCACAGCGTTTCCAGTGTTAGCGGAATATCGGGTAGCAGGAAGACAGGTAGCGTTGAAGGTAAATCCCCCATATCGCCAACGGTGCGCAGATCTAATTGCAGAAACATCGTAATCGAAGTCAGCAGCAAAATGCACACCAGCGGTGATGGAATTGCCCGGGTGATATAAGGAAACAGGTAAATGATTCCCAGCCCTGCAACGACCATGAGATAGGTCAAATTTGGTACGTCGATGAGTTCTGGCAATTGCGCGATGAAAATGAGTATCGCCAGTGCGTTGACAAAGCCGGTCATCACCGAGCTCGATACAAAGCGCATCACGTAACCCAGCCGCAACAAACCGGCCACAATCTGAATCAGTCCGGCCACGATCGTGGCCGCCAACAGATACTCCAGCCCGTGTTGCTTGACCAGCGTAACCATCAAAACCGCGGTTGCCGCGGTCGCTGCCGAAATCATACCCGGACGACCGCCGGTAATAGCGACGATGACGGCAATCGAAAATGAGGCATAAAGCCCGACCTTCGGATCGACGCCGGCTATGATGGAGAAAGCAATTGCTTCGGGAATGAGTGCCAGCGCGACGACTAGCCCCGCTAAAATTTCGATACGGATATTGCCGCACCATTCGCTGCGTAGCCGCGAAATAGAAAAAAAGTTCAAAAAAGTATCTCGAATGAAGTAAAACAGCTGTATTTAGACTGAGCCAGGCATCAGCATCAGCAGGTGAAAAAGGCCAATCTCATGCTGGCGCATGGTTTGTTATGCGATTTAAAACAAGAGGGGAAATATCCGATGGCGCGAGGCACTGCCGGCTAGAGTTTTGCTTGAAATCTCTATGCGGCAGAATTCGGTTCGTAGCTCAATCCATGAGGGAGCGCATCTTACCTGAAATTGACCCGCCAGGCTATTGATATTCGCCTGCAATCACCGGGCCAGTCGTTTTTGGTCACCGCCGCATTTTTCAGGCTAGCCCGTGACCGGGGCCTGGGCCGTGATGCCCTTCAGCAGTTTCCCGAGCACGTCCGCGCCGGTGATGATGCGCGGCGATTCACCCCACACCAGCACCGCGTCGTATTCGATCGCGGCATCTTCCGCCGTCGACGAGCTGGGCAGGCTCTTCAGGTAACTGATCACTTCGCCGATGGTCTTGCTTGAATCGCGGATGACCAGTGGCCGCCGGCAAAACTTGTAAATGTCGTAAGGCCGTTCCACGTCGAGCAATGCCGCCCGGAGCGCGGCGTCGGCGTCGAGCAGCAACTGCGGGTTGCCCTCGAGGTCGGCCAGCACCACCCAGTGGTGACCACTGGCGTTCACTTTTTTCAGGAACGGATCATTCACGTCGCGGCTGACTTCGGGAATCAACGGCAGATCGATCTTGGTCGGCAGGCGGATGATCGAAGCGGCGTCGACCGGTTCGCCTTCCTCGGTCACCTTGACGTCGTCGATCGCGAGGAAGTTGAGCGCGCCGCGGCCTTCGAGGTGATCGAGCCCCGCGTCGTCGGCTTCCATGTGCGCGCGGATCATCGACACCAGTTCTTTCTCATGGAGATAGTCGATGCCTTCCTTGCCGAGCCAGGCGTCGAGAAACATCGCGCAGGGCCGCGCCACCGGGGTGAGCACGTACTGGTAGAAGCGCAGCACCGGCGCCAGCAGCGACGCCATGCGCAGCGCGTTGCGCGAGAAATAGGCCTGCGGCAGGATTTCGCCGAAGATGGTGATGAATACGGTCGAAAACGCGAACGCGAGCACGCCCGCCATGACCGAATCCGACAGCAGCGTCAGCAGCACGTTGATGCCGACATTGCCCCACAGGATCGTGGTCAGCAGGAAATTCGAATCCTGGCGCACCGCGAGCACCTTGGCGGCGGTCTCGTTGCCCTGTTTCACTTCGACTTCGAGCTGCAGCCGGCTGAGCGAGAAAAACGCCAGGTTCAGGCCGGAAAACATCGCCGATTGGGAAATGCAAAACAAGATACCCAGCCACAGCAACGTATCCGGGTTAAAGTCGGAGAAACTTTCCATCGCCAGGTCTCGGGGAATTCAAGGGAAGCTGGATGCTACGCGTTTTGCGCATTATTTTCCAGATTAAAGCCCGGGGGTATATTCCGGGGACACAATACTGATTTCAAGTTAGCCAATATATTCGGCTTATTATGAAATATGGATCGTGCCCCCGGAATTTTTGGCGATTGGGTCCCGTGATGGAGATATCACTTTTCCATTATGACCTGGCGAGAGTGGCATCTACTTGAGGGTTGCGGTCGGAATTAATAATGGGAGGGTATTTAAGACTCAGTTAAGAAACAAAATGTAGCCTCATGCTGTTTCCAGGGATTTAAACCATGCGAATACTATTTATCGTCGGTCTTCCTGGTTGACCAGGGCAGGGCACGGTCAAGTCGATGGATTTTATCCGAGTACATTTCAAGCAGCGGGAAAGCCAGCAATGTCTGCAGCTACACAAAGCTGGTTGTTAATCCCAAAATATAGCGAGCCTATGAAAATGCAGCAGTTATCAACAAAAAATACAGAAGGTGGCGGTAAACCGAAAGAGGTCCCGCAGCATTTTGAAACCGTGATTATCGGCACCGGTTTTTCAGGTTTGCTAGCGGCTATCGGTTTGCAAAGGAAAAATTTTAATGATTTTGTCCTGTTGGAAAGAAGCCCTGATATTGGTGGAACCTGGCGGGACAACTCGTATCCCGGAGCCGAGGTGGATATCCCGACCGGCTTGTATTCTTTTTCCTTTATTCCTTATCAATTCAAGAAAAAATACTCGCCCCAAAGCGAGTTGCTCGAATATACGAACTACATCATAGAAAAATTCGGGATTAGAAAATACACCAGAACCAACCAGGCCGTCACCCGGCTGACTTACGACGAAAGCAAATGTTTGTGGGATGTCGAAGTGGCGACAGGCGAGAGGTATATCGCGCGCTTTGTTATCGACACCAGCGGTGTGCTGGCGAACCCGCACCTGCCTTACATTAAAGGAGCGGAATCTTTTCAGGGCGCACAATTCCATACCGCAGGCTGGGATCACAATGTGCCTTATGCAGGCAAGCGTGTTGCTGTTATTGGTTCGGGATGTTCGGCGGCCCAGGTCGTTCCAGCCATCGCAGGCCAGGTTGGCAGGCTAACGTTGTTTATGGGGAAGGCGCAGTGGATCATTCCGCGTTCAGACAGGAATTACAGCCCTGTAGAACGCTTTTTGATGAACCTGCCGGGAATACGTCATATCAACCGGTTTATTATATTTAGTTATCACGAGGTTAGATTTGCTGCGTTTCGGCGTTACCCATTTACTGCAAATATAAGCAAATTCGTCAAGGCACTCTATGCACGAAATCTGAAAAAGAATCTTGAAAAATATATAGATGACGACGAGTTGCGTCGGCATATGATGCCTGATTATGAACTGGGTTGCAGGCGTGTCATACCGACAAATAAATACCTCCCCGCGCTTTCCCGAGACAATGTCGATGTCGATATTAGTGGGATAGAGCAAATAACAGCAACCGGTATTCGAACCAAGGAGGGTAAAGACATACCGCTGGACATTATTGTTTACGCGACCGGATTTTATGCTTATTCGGATATGAAAAAGGCACTCTCGTTTCAGGTGTATGGGCGCAATGGCCGCAACCTGAACCGTGAATGGGAAACAGAGGCTGTCTCCTATAAGGGCATCACGGTTTCAGGCTACCCCAACTATTTCAAGGTAAACGGCCCCAACACCGGGACAGGTCATAGCTCACAAATATCTTATATGGAGGCAATGGTTAATTATACGGTTAAAGCGATTTGTGCAATCAAACGGGACAAAAGCATCAAGGCCATCGATGTTAAAAGCGATGTGCAAAGCGAATACGTTGCAAACATGAAAAAAACCATGCAATTGACGGTTTGGCAAACTGGCGGGTGCACGGCATTTTACAGAAAAAACATGACCGATGAAGTCACCAGCCTGTCACCGGAATCGGTTGTCAATTTCATCTTTTCACGTAAATGGTTTCACCTGAGGGATCATAATTTACTGAGGTGAAGCGATCGGTCGGACCCGGTGGAATTCCGGAATTCCCGGGGCACAACACGTACTTCGAAATAGTCCGAAACTATTACCTAACTTGAAATTAGTATTGTGTTCCCAATCTAGATTTATGCATTTTTATGCCGAGTACCGGTTAAGCTCAGAAGCCTGTGCGAATCGAAATACCGATATAAGCGTTCCGCTCTGGCGCCGGCTCGAAATAACGACCACCGAAAGCATTGATCCGGATATTGTTGTTATAGTTTTCGTCGAACAGGTTGTTGACCCCCAGAAACGGGGCGACTTCCCAATCGCCGTAAACCCCGTTATATCCGATACGAAGGTTCGAGACCTGGCTCGAATCGACACTGGTTTGATTCGCGTTGTCCGCGTATAGCTTACCGGTATAGGTCCAGGTCCCAGGTCGCGTAAAGTCCACTTTGCCCGAACCAGGTCAGGTCGAGGTAAAGCAGTTCACTGCGGAATCCCGGGGATCCGGTTGCCGTCGAACACGTCGCCGTCGGCATCGGTAAATCGGTCGAATTCGAAATCAGAATAAGTGTAAGCCGTGGTAAATTCGATTTGCCGGGCAAGTTTTCGGCTATAGGAAAGTTCGAGTCCATCCCGGGTGGATGACCCGGCATTTTCGAAAAATGTGCGTCCGGGCTGAGACGCCAGCTCGAACGGGGTTAGCTCGTTATCGACCTCGATGTGAAACAGCGCCAGCTCGAAGCGATAATTGCCGGTTCGCTGTTTGATGCCGATTTCGTAGTTGGTCGAATCCTGGGGATCGAGCGACTGATTGAAACCGCCTCCGTCGGGATTGGCGAACTCGGTGGTGGTCGGCGTCTCGAATGCAGTGGAGATCGTAGCGTATAAGCGGGTAGCGTCGCTCAGGGCGTAGCTGATCCCCGCCATCGGGCTGGTCTGGTCGAAGTCGACCTTTCCGGAATCGTCGCCGTCGGCAAGAAAGTCGTCGCCGACGTCGAACTCGATATCGTCGTAGCGAATACCGAGCGTGAGCTCGACGCTATCGTTGAGTTGCGTTTCGTTTTGCAGATAGATGCCGATCGAAGTCACCTGCTCATTCTGGTCGAAGGTCTGCGCACCGAGCGAACCCGACAGGTTGTCGAAACGGCGGCGGTCGTCGTCCTGGCGGTCGTAATCCACGCCCAGCAATAGCCGATTCTGGCGGCCGGCCAGGTCGCCCCCCAGCGTAAACTTGAGGCCCGCCCCGGTGAAGCTGCGATCGAGTTTTACCGCGCCGCCGTTCTGGAACGGCAGTTTGTTGCTGAAGTCTCTTTGCGTATTGTAGACCCGGGCCTCGAAGTCACGGCCCTCGCTCAGGCTGGTTTTATAGAGCAGACCGAGCCGGGTCTGCTCCAGGGCCTCGCCGGCGTCGAATGTCACGTTTTGCGCGCGCGCCTGTTCCGGGTCGAGTTCCGCGTCCGCCGCGGTCAGGCTGCCCGGATCGTTGGCCATCGGCTGATCGGTATGGTGTAAGGTGGCGAGGAGAGAGGAACCGCCCTTGAGCGTGGTTTCGAAGCGGCCGTTGAGCTGGGTATTTTCGTATTCGCTATGCTCGCGATAGCCATCCGTGGACGTGTCCGACAGATTCACGAGATAGTTGAGCCGGCCGCTTTCGCCGCCGGTTTTCAACTGCGTATTGTTAAAGCCGAAATCGCCGACGCTAGTGCGCGCGTTCGCGAACGGTCGGACCGGCCCTTTTTCGGATTCGATCAGTATCGCGCCGCCCGATGCATTGCCGTACAGGGAGGAGGCCGGTCCGCGAATAACGGTGATCCGGCTGGCCGAGCCGAGATCGATGCCGTCCACCGACCCCTGTCCGTCGGGCAGTGTTTCGGGAATTCCGTCGACGATAATCTTGATGCCGCGTATGCCGAAACTCGAGCGCGATCCGAATCCCCTGATCGAGGCGCGCAAGTCCTGGGCGAAGTTGTATCGATTGAGCATGAACAGGCCGGGCACTCCGCCCAGGGACTCGTCCAGTCCGAGCTGCTCGTTACCGAGCTGAATTTCGTCGCTGGCCGACGGTGCTGATTGCCGCCGGTATCTCGTCGATATTCTTTTCGACCCGGGTCGCCGTTATCGTAATCGGACCCAGGCCGCCGCCCTGGGCCGCGCAAACCGCGGGAAAGAGAGCAAATCAATGCCAGCATTATCCCGGGTATTTTCATTTGCGATGTCCGGCTTGCGATTCGGGTCGACCCTGCTTGTCATCGGTTGCCGAGCGGCGCGGGAGGTTTTAAGCGGCGGCCGTGAGGGCGGCGCCAGGCTTGACCCGGCCGGAGCAGCCACGTCGGGGGGCGACGAATACTCCGGCCGAGCGGTCTGCTGCCTGGTCGAAATCGAGCACATCGAATTCGATACCCGAGTACCACTCGGAGACGTTCACAATTTCCTGCTCCGATATCATGCGCGCGACCAGTGTCATCTGCGGATGCCCCAGGCTCCCGGAGCGACAGGCCCGCAGCCTGGCAAGCCAGGTTTCGCTAGCTGGTGTGGTAGACCTCCTGCAAACCGTAGACCGGCGTTGGTATATTTTCCATGCGCGCCTTGAGCTGCAGCGACAGGTAGCTTGAATAGTGGCGCGACTGGTGCAGGTTGCCACCGTGAAACCAGAGCCCTGGTTGCTGGGTCGGCTTCCACATGTTGCGCAGTTCGCCCTCCCAGGGACCGGGGTCTTTGGTGGTGTCCGAACCCATGCCCCAGACCTTGCCGACCTTGTCGGCCACCTGCTGGTTGATCAACTGCGCCGCCCAGCCGTTCATCGAGCTGTAGCCGGTCGCGAGCACGATCACGTCGGCGGGTATTTCGGTGCCGTCGGCCAGCACCACACCGGTTTCAGTGATGCACTCGGTTTGACCGGTTTTAAGCTTGATATCGCCATTGGCGATCAGCTCGGAGGCACCGACATCGATGTAATACCCCGAGCCACGGCGCAGATACTTGCAAAACAGGCCGCTGTCGTCTTCGCCGAAATCGAGCATGAACCCGGCTTTTTCGAGCCGGTCGTAAAGATCCTTGTCGCGTTCTTTCATTGCGGCATAAACCGGAACCTGCAGGCCGGGCAAAATGCGATAGGGCAGGGAGGCAAAAATCATGTCGGCCTTATGCGTGGTAACGCCATTGGCGACGGCCTCCTCGGAATACAGGCCACCGAGGGCCAGGTCCATCAGGGTTTCCGAGCGGGCAATGTGCGTGGAAGAGCGCTGCACCATGGTGACATCGGCACCGTGTTCCCACAGGTCGGCACAGATATCGTGCGCGGAATTGTTCGAACCGATGACCACCGCTTTCTTGCCCGCGTATTTATCACCGCCCGGATGTTTCGACGAATGGTGAATATCGCCCTTGAAACTGTCCATGCCGGGAATATCCGGAATGTTGGGCACCGCGGACATGCCGGTAGCCAACACCAGCTGTTTCGGTTTAAGTTCCACCGTTTTGCCATCCCGCTCGACCTCGACCGTCCACTCGCCGCTGGCTTCGTCGTACTCGGCTTTTTTGCAGACAGTGGAGCTCCAGTAATTTAGCTCCATGACTTTGGTATACATTTCCAGCCAGTCACCGATTTTGTCTTTGGGCGCAAATACCGGCCAATGGTCGGGGTAGGGCAGGTAGGGCATATGGTCGTACCAGACCGGGTCGTGCAGGCATAAGGATTTATAGCGATTGCGCCAGCTATCGCCGGGGCGGGGATTTTTCTCGACGATGATCGTGGGCACGCCAAGCTGCTTCAGGCGTGCACCGAGCCCGATGCCACCCTGTCCGCCACCGATAATCACGCAGTAAGGCTGGTGCTCGTAACCGAGTTCGGCTTCTTCCTGTTGCTTTTGTTCGAGCCAGGTCTTGCTGTCTCGATGCGCACCGTGTTCGACACCCCTGGGTCGGGTCGGCCCCCTGGCT
>CAWCBX010000070.1:0-4519 GCA_963793595.1 uncultured Gammaproteobacteria bacterium
CATGAACATGAGGAAGTTGATCCCCATTTCATGCACCTCGCCGCCTTCGAGCTTGGCGCTGAAGGCGTGGCCCAGTTCGTGGATGAATTTCAGCGGCGGATACAGTATGAACATCAACAGCAGGTTGTACGGGGACAGTGCGTTGACGCCGAAGTAGTAATTGATTTGCGTCCAGTTTTGCGCGGCCTGCAGGCAGCTGTAAACCATCAGGCCCAACCACAGCAAAGCGACCCACTTGCTGAATATCCAGTTGACCTTGCCGGCATGTCGATTGAGGAAGTCTTCCGGATCCCACAACGCGAAACGCAGCGCGACCGGGTTGGCAAAGCGTTGCTTGAGTTTGCTGGCCTTTTGCCGCACCTGGCGTTCAAACAGTTCCTCGGTGTCGGCCAGTGCCTCGCTTTTCAGCAAGTCCGCTTCGTACAGCTTGCTCATCAGGTCGATGATTTCTTCCTGCCCCGGCGCATACTCGTCCAGCTGTGCGCCGATTCGATCGAAAATTTCCTGCACCGTACGCTCACCGTCCATTAAACCAATGAATTGATAAGCAGCCGGGTTGAAACGATGATTGCGGCCGGTGGTGGTGTTTTCCAGCAGGTACCAGATCAGGCCGCGATAATCGTGGCGATGAATCTCCACCTGCTCATGCAACCTGGGTCGCAGGCTGGCGACCCGGTACCAGTGGGGGCTGATTAGTCCATCACTCATCGCAGCTTTCCACTAGGCCCACCAGGTCCATACCCAGAGCCGCAGCCAGTCGATGATTTCATGGCTCCAGATCCACACCAGTCGCTCGCGACCGGCATCGATTTTACCGATACCTTCCATGCCCGGACGCAACAGCTCCGGCGCGTTGGCCAGCGAGGCTTCGACACGAAAGATGTTGGCGCCGTCTTCGGCCCTGGCGACCGAGGTAATCTGCTCAACCTGTAACGGCAGATTCCGGTTTGACAGGCTGGACAGTGTCAGTGTGCCGGGCTGCCCCTGGCTGACATAAGATATTTCACTTTCATCGACCTTGAGAATGATGCGGTAGCCTTCCAGCGGTGCAATCTTGAATAACGCGTCGCCGCGCTCAACCGGTGAACCCAGCATTTGACTCAGGTCACCTTCGATAACAACCCCGTCGAATGGCGCGGTGAGGGTAATACTGTCCAGTTGTTGCCGGGTCAGTTCGATTTCGGCATCGACCTGGTTAATCTGCTCCTTGATCACGCGCACGTTGACCAGGTCACGCGCAGACTGGGCTTCACGGTATTCGCGCCTGGATTTCTGCAAGCGACCGTTGAGTTTGGTCAGTTCCAGTTTGAGTTCCGCGTCATTGAGACTGGCCATGACCTCGCCCTTACGGATGGTGTCACCGGCACGCACCGCGGATGACAGCAGGTATCCCGAAATCGGTGCGGCGACGACGCGTTGCACTTCACCTTCGAGCACGGCATCTGCAGTCACCCGAAATTCGGCCTCGACCAGGCTGGTCAGGGCCAGCAACGCTACCGCCATCGCCGTAATCAGCTTGGTGCGCAAATGTCGAACCCCGAACAGCGTCTGCAAACCCTGTTTTAAACTGGCCAGTATCTTGGAAAAAATACCCGCTTCCTGGTCCCGCTTGAGCGCCAGGAATGGAGTCAGCAAGGACAGGGTTTGCTGACAAATATCGAGGGTCTTGTCATCCAGCGGTAATTCTTCGCTGCACAGCAGGGTGACCGCACCAAACACCTTGCGCTCGAAAATCAGCGGCACGGTGGCGATCGAACCGGAACCAAACTTGCGCGCCAGTTCCTGGTGCGCACGCTGGATAACCTTGCTCTCCTTGTGCGGGAACAGGATCGCGCTATCCTGCTCGACCGCTTCGTCCATCGCATCCGCGATCTTGCGCACCAGGTTCGAGCGTTGGTCAAATTCCGCGCTATTGGATAGCGCGATCACCTCGCAGTGATGGTTGCGAAATTCGGCGAAGGCGACACGATCGCAATTGAACTGGCTGTTGAGTTCGGCCACCATGCGCATCAATCCCTGCTGATAGCTACCCTGTTCGAAGCAACTGGCGAGCACGCCGACCACGTCGCCGTAGAAATCGTCGCTGGCGTTTTCGGATTTGAGAAAACTCGCCAGGCCCAGCCATTTTATGCTGCGCTTGATCGAATGAAATACGGCCAGGTGCTTGCTGGTCGGCAGGTGATTCATCTTGATCGCCAGCACGCCGACCAGCCTGGAGCGGATATAAACCGGCTTGGCGAAGTAATCCAGCGCCTGGCCGTCGACGACCTGGGCTTTCGCGAGGCAGACTTCACCGCGCTTTTTCAGCGCGTACTTGACGGTGGCGAAAAAATCCTGGTATTTATCAAGCTCTTCCGGCCAGCGTGCCAGCAGGTGCATCTGTTCGTTGGACTGGTCGGGCACCATGAACACCGCGGAATGCACCCCGGGCAGCAGGCTGCACAGGGTTTCCAGCCATTTTTCGGAAAAGCGGCTATTCATCAGGACTCCAGGCCTGTTGCGCGGAGAGTTCCTGGGCGCCACGCGGCCATAACAGTTCGAGCACCGGATCGGTGTTGGTTTCGATTTCGTCGATTACCATTTCGTCGATGTTGGATGGCAGTTTTTTAAATAGCGGCCTTTGCTCGATGCGCCCGGCGATCAAATCACGGTGTATACCCGGACGCGTATCCTGGCAGATAGCGTGTGCCAGGTGCACCACGTCTACCGCGGGCCGGAACTGTTCGTCAGCCAGTTCTGGTTGAAGATGAAAACCGGCTACCTGCTGGTAGACCGGCGGCAGGTGCCAGAGCTGCATCAGTTCCGCACCCAGCTGACCATAGTCAAAGCCGAGTTGCTCGCGTTCCACCTCGGCCAGGCTACGGTTTTGCTGCTGACTCAATTCGAGTGCCTGTAACGATACTTCGGGCGCCTTGAGGAACATTGCCGCGTGCCCGACTTCATGCAACAGACCCAGCGTAAAGAAAACCTGGTGACTGTCGGCCTTGCTGTGCTGGCCGATGGTTCGCGCGGCAATGCCACACTGGACACAGTAACGCCAGAATGCCCTGAGATTGAGAACTTCCTCGGGAATCGCTGAAAAGGTACGCAGGCAAAGTGATCCCAGCATCAGGTCGTGCAACTGCATCAGTCCGATAAGACTGATGGCCTGGTAGAGGTTTTCGCATCTGCGGGGAAATCCGAAATACTGGCTCTGCGCCATGCGTATGACCCGCACCGCAAGCATCGAGTCACGCTCCACCACCTCGACAAAATCTTCGAGCGTGGTATTGGCGTTTAAAAGCAGCTTTCGAATCGCGACGTAGACTTCGGGCATCGAGATATGCTCGGCCATGTCGCTGACGAATTCACGTGCAGCCTTCATTAATTACCTGTCCTTTTTCTGGATTAAGCCAGGATGACCTTTTCCATGTCTGCGCTTATCGCCCTGGCCTCAACCATCGAGTGTTCAAGATCCTCCTGCGTCAGTCCGGTCATCGCCAGGACTTCGGCATCGATCGGGTTATCGGCAGGGGTCCGCTTATCTGTAGTCAGGGACTGGGCACAGGCATGTGCCAGGTGCATGAGCGCGGTTTCGATTTTGTTTTCAGTGGCCGCGTCCGGGGTCGGTTGGTTTCGAGTCAGGGATTGCAGGTTATCTGACAGGTTCCAGTTGGCCATCAGCATGGCGCCGATATCACCGTAGTGATAGCCGAGCACCTCCAGTTCAGCCTCGTGAATTGCCCTGCCCTGATCTGCTGCCATTTTCTGGGCCGCAAGCGCCTGCAACGGAAACTTGGAATACAAAACCAGGTGCCCGATTTCGTGCAGCAGGCCGGCGATGAACAGGTGATCGCTCTTCGCCAGTTTCATCTGCTCGGCCAGTAAGCGCGCCAGAACCCCGGAAAACAGGCTGCTACGCCAGAAGGTACCCAGCGGCATGATGTCATTGGGCAGAGCAAGACTCGAAATGGCTGAAATTCCGAGCACCATGTTATGCAACTGTCCGATGCCGATCATGTTGACCGCGCGCGCGATACTGTCGACCGGCTCGGGGAAACCGAAATAAGCGCTATTGACTACTTTCAATACCCGCGTCGACAGGTTGGGGTCGACGCTGATCACTTCGGCAAAATCGTAGATATCCGAGGTATCGTCATCCATCAGGCGACGTACCTTCAGATAAACCTCGGGCAGCGAAATCAGTTCGGTAACTTCCTGCAGGCTTGCGGGTAATTTCTGACATGGCTGGAATTAGTTGTGTTGTTTTTATCGGATCAGCAGGAAGCCTGCCGGGACAGTTAAGTTAATCCCATCGAGTATAGTTTAAATATATGATTTCGCTGGAAATGCCGGACTCGGAAAACCGGTACAACACGGCAACAGGGGAGATGAATCAGGTCGAGCCCGACAGCGCACAGTCGCGGCCGGGTCGACCGGTCAGTAGTTGGAACTACTGGTAGAAAACGGTCGTGTAATCGCTCGGGTCGACGGGCGGGATATAGCCGCCGAAACCGGCGTTGATGACCTTGAACATTTC
>CAWCBX010000071.1:0-16993 GCA_963793595.1 uncultured Gammaproteobacteria bacterium
ACCGCCTTCGGTAAGGTAAAGGAAGCTTGGAAGATGATTTAAAACTGAGCACTTTTGCCAATAGTCTTCAGTCAGCGCCAATCTATCAAAACCGAAAAATTTTGAAAACATTCTTCAATTTCCAAAATTGGAGATTACGTATGGGAGTCTAATCGTATTTCCAAGGGTCTAAATTGTGTCTTCCGTGCCTGCTCCCACAGTCACAGAAGATCACCAAAATATTACATATTACATCAGCCAACCCTTAATTTTACGCGTTATAAAATCAAGCAGGAAGAGCCGCAAATCGCGGGTAAACAAATGCTATTTTATCCAGATTTCTAATTGATATCTCAGGTCCAAAAATTAGCTCGGCGATGCAAATAGGTTGGAGATATCTTGAATCGTGATAACGAGTCCGCATAAGCTAAAAGGCTGAAAAAATGCCCCCAAGCAATCTTTCTCTATAAATTAAATCACATAAGATTATCAGCTTTTCGTTTTTTTGCTCTTTTTGCTTTTAATGCGAGCTTCACGAAATTGTGCCCGAACCCTGCCAGCAGAGACAGCCATTACAATTGATTGGACCGCGCCTATCTCCTCATTGGTTATTTCTTGTTCTTTGGCAACGCCAAAGTAACTTTCCATTCAAGGATAACATCCAACAGCCATCGCTGCGGCAAGATGTAGCATAAGGGTTGTCTTGGGTTCTAATATTTCATTGTATCGAGCTGAATCATAAAAATCGGAATACGTCTTACTTTGTTTTTTCGGTAACATTGATCCCTCCCATCTTAAATTACACAACATTAGTAAAACTAAATGTCAAATTCGGATACATTGAGAATACATGCAAAATCGCTGAATTAAAGATATGTAGCTGAAATCACAAAAATTAAGGTTTCAAAAGGTTAACGCCCTCCCAATGGAAAGAAAATTCAGATAGGTTTACAATATCTGTACTTTTAAGAGGCCATTTTTTTTGCAGATACTATAGCAGGATATCTGCAATTTAGGCTCATTTGCGATTCGTTGGAGTCATCGCAACTTTTGAATTGAAATTTGACGCCACAAGATGTTGATATGCCCATAATGATGGAAATCATGAATAGGCATTTTGAATCCAAGCTTTTTAATTGATATATCTGAGTGAACTCTGATAGCCGTGGTGTCCAGATAGGCTTTGTCGCTTGTATGCAATAGCGGGTTTTATTTTTGCTCACCCAGATATCTTATGCATGAAAAGAGGGCGTATCTGTATGAATTAAAATTCTAATCTAATTTATTTTATCAAACTGAATGCCCACAAAACCAATTCGTACGATCAAATGTTTTACACTTCTCTGCGTATCCACGGTAAAAGTGATCTGTAATTCTCCTGATTCTTCGGAAGTTCCATAAAATATACTTTTTGTTTCAGGATATAACATCACTTTTTGGTCATTAGATCTCTGGATGTAAAGGTTTCCATTCTTTTTACCGACAGTAATCTTTTCATCCAATCTCCTTGATTCATATTCACCCAAATACTTATCGATAATTTTCGAATCTAATTCTATGACTTTATGTAATGGGGCAGGCGGCAACACTGATGGGATTATATATTTTGCCAATACCAAATGACCGGTGATCCCGCCTGATGAATTTTTGTGTTGGTAAGTAAAAACAACGACTAAATCTAATGCAGGTATAACAAATATATATTGCCCGCCCATTCCTTGTGCAAAAAACGCCTCTATATTTTGGTTCCTTATCTTTCTTTCGCCATGGTGCCACTGATACCCATATTCAGAGCCCATTGTTACTTTTCCGCCTTTTTTCACGTGGGCCTTAGTGGATTCATTGACCCATTCTTCAGAAACTATTTGATTGCCTTTCCATCTGCCTTTTTTTAGCATCATATATCCGATTTTGGCCATATCACGTGATCTCAAATACAATCCTCCGCCGGTATCAATTGTGCCATTAGGATATACTTTCCATTTGTGATTTTGAATAGCGAGCGGATAAAGAAGATATTTGGCGGCAAACTCATCTGGATTGAGGCCAGAAGCATTTTTAAGGATTTCTCCTAAAACGGTCGAAAGACCAGTGTTATAGTTATATCTGCTACCGGGTTGTTCGATTAGCTCCTTTTCAAGTGTATATTCAATCGGGTCATAGCTTCGATAAATCCCAGCGAGATCATTTCTGGGATCAGATAGAGGAATGCCAGAGGTAGATTCAAGCCAATCAACACCTGCTGTCATAGTAAGTAGTTGCTCCAAAGTAATCTCATATTTTTTGTCAATCCATTTAGTACCCTTGTATTGCGGCAACAATTCATAGATTTTTCGATTTACATTAGAAATTATCTTGTTATCAATGGCAATACCCACTAAAATCGAAGTCACACTTTTTGTTGCCGAAGCCATTACATGCAAAGAATTACGGTGATTACCGTAAAAGTATTCTTCAAAAATCAGCTTTTCATTTCTGACTATCACAATGCTGTGAATGCCCTTATATTTTCCATTTAAAATATCCACCATTAATTGATTAAGGTTTTCATGATCAACGCCTTCTTTACTTAACGAAGATGTCTCCCATTCATCGTCAGTTTTTTCAGGTATCCTATATACATAATTATGTTGAGGAAGCCCAAAGCGACCAGTTCGGGGCGGCGGTGCACAAGAAAACAGGAGGGCTATGATGATGAAACAGAGGATTACTGCGAGCTTACTTTTAAAACCTTGATCTGCCATAACAGCACCCCCTTTTTAAGGTTTCAAACAGAGGACTCGGTATGTAGAATATCCGAAGGAGCGTAAAAATCAGATGTGAACCAGATTCGATTCCGTTAATTGAGAACCGCTTCAGGTCAGGTGGAATAGGAGACTCAGAAATAGTTTATATGCATTTATACCGAAATTAATAGCCGTTAGTCAATCAAATTGAGGGATTCAATTGCTGGTGATATGTAACGGTAATCTTAAAAATTTGGTTTTTCGTTGATGCGTACAGTTCATCTGCCGGATTGGGGGTATGTTGAGGATAAATGGGCACCCCAAATAGCCAATAGGGAACATCCTAAATGTCACAATCAATTAATTTCTGGAATTACCCTTTTCGCGGCGGTACCAGCAGGCCAGTCTTTCAGGTGGGATACCGAGATAATAAGCGGCGATAATAATCTGGTTTAAAAACCAGGTCTTAAGAATTCCAAAATTCAGATATCTTCGGGGTGAGGTCTGCACGCAATCGGGCAAAATGCTAATTTTACCTTTTCGACGCAGACGCCGGATCAACTCGAAATCTTCCATAATCGGAATATCCGGAAAGCCCCCGATATTGTTAAATACATCCCGGCAAACAAACAAGGCCTGGTCGCCGTAAGGCATCTGAAAGATGCGGGAGCGCCAGTTGGCGACCCGTTCAATGAATTGCAGGCCTTTAGCATCCGAGTCGATCCCCAGTGAAAAGGCCCCGGCGCAAAAACCGTTTTGGTTTACGGCCGCCATGACTTTTGCATCGAAATTATCCGGCAGGCGGGTATCGGCATGTAAAAACAAAAGCACATCTCCGACGGATTCAGCGGCACCGGCATTCATTTGCACGGCCTTTGATGCATTCGTTACCAACACCCTGGCGCCAAGCGACCTGGCCAGCTCAAGAGTATTGTCCCGGCTGCCGCCATCCACGACCACAATTTCCACCGCTTTGCTTTTTTGCAGATGGGTTATGGTTTCTTCTATCCTCTCTGCTTCGTTCAATGTCGGTATAATGATCGACAAACGCATTTTGCCAAGGGGTTCCGATGTCGGCTTTAAAGCGCGTTGCCAGACGGCCAGATCCTCCGGCCGATCCACATCATTTAGGGTATCGAGGAGGAGATAACTGAGTCTTAATTCTTCTGCGACAGCAAGGGTTTGGGATAAAACCCCGTCGGTGCCCCAGCGGATTTCGTTAAACAGTCGGGGGGTTGTCTGGATAAAAGTGGATTTGTGCATACCGATCAGATAATAACCGCCATCGCCGGCCGGACCGAAAACCAGATCCTGTTTCTTGAGTCCTTCAAAGGCCTTATGAATAATATCAGCGGTGATATCCGGAATATCCGAACCGATAATCACCACCGTATCATATCCAACTCCAAATCCGTCCTCAAACGCACGGCCCATCCGAAGGCCGATGTCTCCTTTGCCTTGAGGTGAATAATCAAATGCGGCTCCCAGCCATGCCGCCATGAGATTTTTATTGCCGCCATCGAAGCGGATCTCGAGTGGTGTGGGATGTAAAGCGGTAAATGCCGTTACTCTCGAGACGATATGGCGGGTCATTTGACGCTGGAGTTGGGCAGCACCCGCGGTCCCCAACTGCGGTATCATGCGGGTCTTGGTAGAACCGGGTTCCGGATAGCGGGTAAAGAGAATTAAACGTTTGCGAGACCCTTGCGGCATTGCTTTGATCCATTGACGCGACGACTTAGCCCCTCATCGGGGTTATGGTAACAATATGTTGTCAAGAAATGAAGGTTTCAGTGTTCAGCCCGCCCTGGCCTCCGGCTCGTAGCCTACGCCTCGGAGAGTGCGATATGATGGATTCTTATTTTTAACTGCAAGAGATCCCAATGATGTCTTATCATCCAGGTTCATAAAAAGTTAGGTCTGGGCCAGGGGTTTCAGCAAGTAAGAAATTTCAAATAACAAAAGGCAAATACCAAACAAATCCCAATGCCCGAAATTCCAACTCCCAAACTTGATTTATTTAATGGATCTGAATTCTTAGAAGTTGTCCCTCTTGGTCAGCGTACAATTTGCATGCATCTGACATCCGGCCCCTTATATATAACATTAAGTTTTTTCCACGATCAGACTGGACGCTCGCGGCCAGAATCGGCGCTCATGTGAAACTGCATTGCCAATGACCGATAATCCAAACCTGTTTCGGACATTGAATATTGAAGTTTGTGATTTATTTGAAATTTGGTGCTTGTCATTTGTTTTTTCCGGTTTGTCCGGCTGCATTGCAGCATTACTGTCTTTCATCAACAGGATAACGAATGAAGGTTTCAGGTTTCAGTGTTCAGGTGTCAGCCCAGCCGCTCGCTTGAACAGCGGCCAGATTAATCGAGAAATAAACATAGCAATGCTAAAAGTTCAGCTAACCGCAGAGAACGCTGAGCTCGCAGAGGCCTTTTAAATATATAGTATCGTTTCTTGTGATTTATAAAAAAATTTTAATTAAATTCAAATAGTTAATTTTCTTATGATTTTCTCTGCGATCATTGCGATCTCTGCGGTGAAATATTGCTCACAATGAAGTTTCACACGATTGAGCGACTCGCCTTCCTGACACCCCTGGCCCAGACCTAACCTTTTATGAATCTGGAAGATAGGACGATATTGGGATCTCTGGCAGCGAACAGCGAGAATCCGTCATATCGCGCCAGGAAGGGCCGAAACCTGACACCTGACACCTTTATTTATTCTTACATAGAATGTAGGTTGGATTGAGTGTCACGAAATCCAACAAAGTCTGGTGTTGGCTCTACCCAACCTACAAAAAGCAAAGTCCGAAATAGGATAAATTCCATCATTTAAAATGTAGTTTCATATAAGCGGAGCCGCCGGCCGCAAGCGTCCAGTCTGATCGAAAAAGAAACTTAACGAAATGCAATTCTATTTTTCTGACAGGATCAACAGGATGTACAGGATTTAGCGATACGAAAATAAAATTATCCTGATAATCCTGTAAATCCTGGTGCGCCAGGCCAAGCCTGGTCAATCTTGTGAACTGAAAGGAGTTCACCTTGTAAATTGTCCGTTTGACAAGTAGCCGATCGAGCTAGCGAGGGCGTCGAGAAGCCTCGCTGTGGCGGGGCGCACGGACCAGAGGACGGTGCAGGCGTGGTTTACACTACGTTAAGCCGGCCGGCGGGAGTACGCCCCGCCACAGCGAGCTTATCGACGTCCGCAGTAGAAGAGTGGTGAGATATGGGGGCTAATAGTTATCGCATCGACGCGCTGCAGTATGGCAACTGGTCGGAGCAGATCTTCGAGCAAATGCGCGCTGGTGGGGTGGACGCGGTGCATGTCACCATCGCCTACCATGAAAGCTTCCGCGAAACCGTCGCCAACATGGAACAGTGGAACAGTTATTTCGAGCGTTTCCCGCACCTGATCTTCCAGGGCTTTACCGGTGACGACGTGCGTCTCGCGCGCGATACCAATCGCACCGCGATTTTTTACGGTTTCCAGAATCCGTCGCCGATCGAGGACGATATCCGCCTGGTTGAAATCCTGCATACGCTCGGCGCGCGCTTCATGCAGTTGACCTACAACAACCAGTCGCTGCTCGCCACCGGTTGTTACGAAGCGCAAGACAGTGGTGTCACGCGCATGGGCCGAGAGGTGATCGCGGAAATGAACCGTGTCGGCCTCGTCGTCGACATGAGTCATTCGGCCGAGCGCTCGACACTCGACGCCATCGAAATCAGTGCGCGCCCCATCGTGGTTACCCACGCTAACCCGGCTTTCTGGCACCCGGCGCTGCGCAATAAATCGGACGCGATTTTAAAAGGTCTCGGCGAAACCGGTGGCATGCTCGGCTTCAGTATGTACCCGCATCATTTGAAGGATGGTAGCGACTGCAGCCTGCAGAGCTTTTGCCGGATGATTGCCGATTGCGCCGAGATTATGGGTGTCGACCATATCGGGCTGGGTTCCGACCTGTGCCAGGATCACCCGGATTCGGTGGTCGAATGGATGCGCGTCGGCCGCTGGACCAAGAAAATCGATTACGGCGAGGGCTCTGCCAGTAATGCCGGCTTCCCGCCGATGCCCGCATGGTTTAATGACAACCGCGATTTCGGCAATGTCGAAAAGGGCTTGCTCGAGGTTGGATTCGATGCTGCGGATACGGCTAAAATAATGGGTAATAACTGGCTACGTTTCTTCGACGAAAACTTTGGAGCAGATTACTAGATGGATTGCGCTGACCAAAACCCGATGCCTGATGCGGCCAACTTCCGTAGGCCACCCGAGGTGGTGATGCGGTTGGCACGCATGGGCAGTTTTCACCAGACCCGCCTGTCATTCATGCGTAGCCTGTTACGGCGCCTCAAAAACGAAGACTGGAAGTTTAAGCGTAATCTCTGGGCGATCGACGAACAGGGATTCGGACGTGCGGTCTACACGGTTTACGGGCCCGAGCGCAATTACTCGCTGGTTGCTTTTTCGCATGACCTGCCTGATGAAATGCGCTCCGATCGCGTCATCGCGACCGCATGGGATACGACTTTTTCGCTTTATGATGGAATTCCCACCACAGCCGATCTCGATCGGCTCGAACAAAACGTGCCGAAACAGGAAGCCGGCCGGATTTCCGACTCGGAACTGAGCCTGTCGCGTGCAAACCGTTCAGTGCGCCTGTGGCAACATGTAGTCGCCCGGCTCTCGGCGGGGCGGCAGCCTGATCGCGACCAGCTTGAAGCGGTGGGTTACCTGGTGCGCACGACCGCGGTTTATGGCTCGGGAAAATTCGGCGCTGCCGATCGCCTGAGCATCGCTGGTCGTCCCGAGGTCAGCGCTCCGTTTCAGGCCGAACTGTTATCGGTGTGGTTGACCCGGGCCTTTTCACTCGATCTGGTCGAGCATATCGCTCGCGCTCGCGGTGGTGACCAGGCGGTAGCCATCGAGCCAGAAGTGCGTCGTCGCGTCGGCGTCGGTAATTCCACCGGACTCGGTATGGCACCCTTTTTAATTAATCATCCGGCCTTGCTCAACAACTGGATGATGGCGCGCGAAGAGGCGCTGGCTCGCGTACGGGCATTACCACAAGCGGAGACGGAGGCGATAGCAGATTTCAAACGACATTTCGAACGCGCCTGCTTTAACGTGTCGCAATGGCATTCTGAACACCCGATCCAGATTGAAAAACTTGGCGCGCTGCGTGCCGATCTCAAGTTAATGGCCAGTTATATCGCCGACGAGTCGCTCAGCGAGGATCATCCCTGGGACCGGTTTTATCGTTGGGCCGAAGCATCCTTATCGCTGGAAGGTCAGGAGCAACTGGTATCGTTACTGCTCGAACCCTATGGCGAACTGGTGGATGAGTTGACGCAGTGCATGGATGCCGATGAACACCTGGCCTTTTTTATCGACGGCGCCATGCCGGTCGCGCGCCTGTGCGAGATTATCGAAACCCGGTGCCAGTGGGCTTTGCAGGTCGACTATGGCCAACTCGAAAATCGTGCACGCTTCTGGTATACCTCGGCGGAAAAACTTGAACCGCGCGTCGGTGAGCGCTTCCACGAACCTGGTGCCGAGTACGAACTGCCACTCGCCATTGGCTACGACATCAAGCAGATGCATGCGGCACTGACGGTTTGGGAAGGGGGACAGACCACGGCCGAGTTCCTGCTGCTTCACCCCGAACACCGCCATACGGCGCGACGTGTACAAAATCTGGCCGTTCGACCATATGCCGAAATTCAGGACAACCTCATCGCCGCGGATATGCTGCCGATCGACATTCTACGCTGTAAGCTGTCGTTCTTTGGTGCCACCAAATTTGATCCACGTTCTGATCGCTGGGTTCGCATCTGCATGTACCAGGACGCACCTTTCCCGCACGAATTACTCGCCGCGGCACCGTGAGTTACCGTCTCACGCTCGCCGAAACCGAAACCTCTTTACGCAAGGTTGCGCGTGCCTGCGGTCTCGACTGGGGCATAGCCGAAGAGGCCGGCAAGGCGGCGCGCTGGCTGGCGGCGTTCAATCTGCCCGGCCCGGAAACCATGCTCGCACACTTGTTGCAGCTGTCTGGTAAGGATTATCGTGCGTTTATCCCACATGGTAGCGCACAGCCATGGCATGCCAGTGGCGGCCTGTTATGCCCGATAATCACCGGCGCCGCGCTCGCTGATCGCTCGGCGCAAATGCTCGAGGGCAAGGTATTTACCCTCGGTCCGACCGCCTATCCGCTGTTGCTTGCAGCAACCGTTGGGCAGGCAGCGCGCTGCCATCAAACCGTTTTCACCACGGCATGGGCCGGGGTGCGGGTCAGTTGTTTCGAAAACGGACTCAGTATCGAGGGTAATCACGACGACCTGTTGCTCACCCGGGTCGATGCCGTGAGTTGTCAGCAGGACGATTTATCGAGCCCGCAACAATTACCGTCGACGCTTGCCTATGCAATCGATGAAGAGATTGTCAAACAAATCGATAAGCTCGCCTTTAAAACCTACGCGCCCGCAACCGAAGCATCGCGCGCCGGAGCCGGCGCGGGTCTCACCGACAACGACTAATGGTAACCGGGTCCCGGGATTCCCGCTTGCGCGGGAATGACAAGGCTGTGGGATCGTTCCTGCTTCTTTCTGTCATCCGTCCCTGAAGTCATCCCCGCGCAAGCGGGGGGATCTCTGAACGTAACCAGCAAAACGCTCAATTCCAGGTTTTTGTAATATAAATCACCTATTTACAGCGCTTTCCTGTATACTTCGTCCAATCTTTCTGGTGCTGATCGGTCTGCACCTGTCTTTAATATGGAAATTATTTACGATTTCCCACTCAATTAGCATTAAATCTGCCCTGACCGTTCCAGACACAGCAGTGTGTTTTGGCGGGTCGATTGCTGGAGAAGTTCAAAACATGTCATTTAATAACCTTGGCCTTAGAGCCGAGCTAGTCCGTGCTGTATCCGAAAAAGGCTACGACACACCGACCCCAATCCAACAACAGGCCATCCCGCTGGTTCTCGAAGGCCGCGACCTGATGGGTAGCGCGCAAACCGGAACCGGCAAAACCGCCGGCTTTACCCTGCCTTTACTGCAGCTTCTGGCCGCTAAGCAACCACCGCAAAATAGTCGCCGCCCAATTCGTGCGCTGGTGATAACGCCGACCCGTGAGCTGGCGGCGCAGGTGGCGGAAAGCATTACCGCCTACAGCAAGTGGCTACCATTAAAATCAGCCGTGGTTTTCGGCGGTGTCAGTATTAATCCACAGAAGCAGAAACTCATTCGCGGTGTCGATATCCTGGTGGCCACGCCGGGCCGACTGCTCGACCATGTGGGTCAAAGGTCGGTTGATCTTTCCCAGGTCGAATTGCTGGTGCTCGACGAAGCCGACCGCATGCTGGACATGGGTTTTATTCACGACATCCGCAAAGTGCTTGCGTTGGTGCCGAAACAAAAACAGACGCTGCTGTTTTCCGCAACCTTTTCCGACGATATCAAAAAACTCGCCAATGGCTTGCTGAAGTCGCCAGCGTTGATCGAAGTAGCGCGACGCAACACCACCGTGGAAGCGATTCAACAGGTGGTTCATCCCGTCGATAAGAGCCGCAAACGTGAATTGCTGTCTTACCTGATTGGTTCCAACCAGTGGCAGCAGGTGCTGGTTTTCAGCCGTACCAAGCATGGCGCCAACCGCCTCGCCGGGCAGTTGATCAGCGATGGCATCAATGCTGCCGCGATCCATGGCAACAAGAGCCAGGGTGCGCGTACCAGGGCGCTGGCCGACTTCAAATCAGGCAAGGTACAGGTACTGGTGGCAACCGATATAGCCGCGCGCGGACTCGATATCGACCAGTTGCCCCACGTGGTCAATTATGACTTGCCCAATGTCCCCGAAGATTATGTGCATCGTATCGGTCGCACCGGGCGCGCGGGACGTGAAGGTGAAGCCATTTCGCTGGTATGTGTCGATGAACTGAAACTGCTCAAGGATATCGAGAAACTGATTAAACGCGATATTCACCAACGGGTCATCGATGGTTATGCGCCGGACCCAAAGATAAGGGCGGAACCGATCGAACGTGGCAAAGCTCCGCAGAGGCACAAGGCGCACAACAAATCAAAACGCCCGTTCCAGGCTAAAGCCAGAAGTCATCCCGGCAAGCCTGCTGCGCAAGGCGCTAACCAGCGCTATAAATCCGGTCGGCGTACCGCTGCCTGATCGATATACGACTTAGGAAAAAAACATGACTGATTCAATCGATGACGTAGTAATCGATAACAAGTTCCCCGTCACCAGTATCGAGAAGACGGAACCCCCGCAAGGCGTCGAGGAAGGGCAATGGTATGAATACGTTATCGGCAAGGGGTCGTCAGCAATCACGGGCAGGCGTTCGGGTAGTCTTAAAGCGGTAACCGAGTATGTCGAGGAATATGCGGATAATCTCAATCGCCGCTCAGCCCTCGGTTACTCGGCTTACGCTGCGCGCAAACCAACTAAACCAAACAAACCAGCCGAAGCAGCCAAACCGGCCGAAGCCGCCAAGCCAGCCGAAGCCGCCAAGCCAGCCGAGTAACACCGTTTCCGGCCAATTCCTGACCGTGGCGCATCAGGCGCCATGGTTACTGCAAATCCCTGCCCGGTATCGCCGATAGTTGTCGACTACCCGCGGCTCCTGTTTTCCGTGACACTAGCGGGTTTTCCGCTGGCGATTCGCCCGGCACATAACACCGGGGTCGAGCACGGTTCAGATTGAAAATATTCCACTGCCGCGGTAATGTGAAGTCTGTTTGTACCAGCTCCACATGCCGGGTTGCCGCTATGAAAACCTATCGCTCATCCAAAATCGAAGTGCGCGAGGATACGCTCGCCGGGCGTGGCGTGGTCGCGATTGCCGATATCGCCAAAGACGAGATTGTCGCGATCAAGGCCGGCAATATTATTACGCGCGCAGAACTCGAGCAGGCCACGCAGGCGGCCGGGGATATGGCGCTGCAAATCGATGATGACTTCTACCTGGCGCCACGCACCGCGGATGACGTGGAGGATATGTCGGTGTTCATCAATCATTCCTGCGATCCGAATGTCGGTTTCCGTGGACAGGTGGTCTATGTCGCGATGCGCGACATCAGTGCGGGCGAGGAATTGTGCCATGATTATTCGATGGAGCGCTCCGATAATTATCTACTCGATTGCCATTGCGGAAGCCCGTTATGTCGCGGTAAGGTAACCGGCCAGGACTGGAAAATACCCGAATTACAGAAACGTTACGGGGATTATTTTTCGATTTATATCAGGAACAAGTTTCAGTGAGGATAAACCAATGAGTGCTCCCGCCGACCAGGTGATCGACCAGCCCATTCTGCTGCGCGAAGACAGCGAAGGAATTACCACGCTGACGCTGAATCGTCCCGCACAATACAATGCGCTGTCTGGTGAGCTGCTGACTGAATTGCAGGCCTCACTCGATGATATCAACCAGGATGACTCGGTCCGCGTCGTCATCATCGCGGCCAACGGCAAGGCGTTTTGCCCCGGCCATGACCTGAAAGAAATGCGTGCCAGCGAAGAACGTCAAGTTCACCAGGCGCTGTTCGACAAGTGCAGCAAAATGATGTTGACCATCAACCAGCTGCAGCAACCGGTGATCGCGCGGGTCAATGGTGTCGCCACCGCGGCTGGTTGTCAGCTGGTGGCTAACTGCGATCTCGCGGTCGCGACCGAAGACGCCCGTTTTGCAGTTTCCGGGATTAACGTCGGCCTGTTCTGTTCAACCCCGGCGGTGCCGTTAAGCCGTAGTATGGGGCGCAAGCAGGCCCTGCATATGTTGCTCACCGGTGATTTCATTTCAGCACAAACTGCGCAGCAGTACGGCCTGGTCAATGAAGTTGTTCCTGCCGCCGAGCTCGAAGCGGCGACTATTACGCTGGCGCAAAAAATCACCGCCAGGTCCGCCCACGCGATCAAGCTGGGCAAGGATATGTTTTATCGGCAATTGCCGATGGATTTGAGCGATGCCTATGCCTATGCCAGCGAGCGTATGACTTGTAATATGGATTCGCACGATGCGCGAGAAGGTATCGATGCATTTATCCAGAAGCGTAAACCCGAATGGAAAGGAAAATGAGCCCAGTCAGTCAATACTCCACCGATCTCGATAAGAATGCAGCCAATTACTCACCGCTGTCACCGCTGACTTATATCGAGCGCGCGGCTACGGTATACCCCGCGCGCCTGGCGCAAATCTACGGTGATAAGCGCTACAGCTGGGCTGAGACTTACCGCCGCTGTCGCCGGTTTGCGTCAGCCTTGCAGCAACATGGTATCCAGGCTGACGACACGGTGGCGTTAATGCTACCAAACATTCCAGCAATGTTTGAAGCGCATTACGCGATCCCGATGGCTGGCGCCGTGATACTCGGATTAAACATTCGCCTCGACGTCGATGCGATTGCCTTTCAGTTGCAGCATGCTGCCGCCAGGATTTTGTTCACCGATCGCGAGTTTTCGGCGACGGTACAGGCCGCGCTGGCACAGCTTGATGAAAAGCCGCTCGTCATTGATGTCGATGATCCAGCATTTACCGGCGGTGAATTTATCGGTGAAATGGAGTACGAAGATTTCATTGCACAGGGTGATTCTGAATTCTCCTGGCAACTACCCGCCGATGAATGGCAGGCGATCGCGCTCGGTTACACCTCGGGTACCACCGGTGACCCCAAGGGTGTGGTTACCCATCACCGCGGCGCCCACCTCAACGCGGTATCCAACGCGCTGGCCTGGAATATGGGGGCAAACCCGGTTTACCTTTGGACCCTGCCGATGTTTCATTGTAACGGCTGGTGCTTTCCATGGACTATCGCCGCGCTTAATGGCACCAGTGTTTGCCTGCGCGCGGTGCGCGCCGACGATATATTCGACTCGATCAAACAGCATCGCGTCACGCATTTATGCGGCGCACCGATTGTCCTGGGCCTGATGGCTAACGCCAGTGCTGATATGCAGGCGGGTATCGATCATCAGGTGAATATCATGACTGCTGCCGCGCCGCCCCCACCGGCGATTCTGGAAGCAATGGCGCGTCTCGATTTCAAGGTGACTCATGCCTATGGTCTGACCGAAGTTTACGGTCCGGCCGTGGTCTGTGCCTGGCACGAGGAATGGGATGAACTGACGATCACTGAGCAGGCGGAAATGAAATCACGCCAGGGAGTACGCTACCCGATGCTCGAAGAGCTAGTCGTCGCCGATCCGGAAACCATGCAACCGGTGCCGCGGGATGGCGAAACTATCGGCGAAATCATGTTCCGGGGTAACATCGTCATGAAAGGTTACCTGAAAAATCCTGCCGCCAGTCAGCAAGCCTTTGCCGGCGGTTATTTTCACTCGGGCGATCTCGCGGTGTGTCATCCGGATGGCTATATCGAAATCCGCGATCGATCCAAGGACATCATTATTTCCGGCGGTGAAAATATTTCCAGCATAGAGATCGAGAAAACCCTGTATCGGCATCCGGCGGTACTCGAGGCTGCGGTCGCGGCTATGCCCGATGAAAAATGGGGTGAGACCCCCTGCGCTTTTGTGACCCTGCATGAAGATGCTGCTGTCAGCGAGCAGGAAATCATCGATTTCTGCCGTGACAACATGGCGCGTTTCAAGGCGCCGCGCAAGGTGGTGTTCGGACCTTTACCGAAAACCTCGACTGGTAAAATACAGAAATTTGAACTGCGCATACGTGCCAGAGAGCTATGACCGATATTAAAGATCTGCGCCGAATTCTCATCGACTATAAACGCGTCGCGGTAGTCGGGCTCTCCGCTGACTGGTCGCGGCCGAGTAATTTCGCTGCAAAGTACATGCTCGACCATGGTTTCGAGGTTATCCCGGTCAATCCGAAGTATGACGAAATTCTCGGGCAGAAATGCTATGCCGACCTGCGCGATATCCCCAGTCCGGTCGATGTCGTCGATCTGTTTCAGCGCGTCGATCGAATCCCACCTTTTGTCGATCAGGCGATCGAAATCGGGGCCAAAGTCGTCTGGATGCAGCTTGGTATTATCCATGAAGAAGCCGCGCAAAAGGCGCGCGACGCCGGCCTCGAAGTGGTCATGGACCGATGTATGAAAATCGAATATGCGCGCCTGTTTGGTGGATTGAATACGATCGGTGTGAATACCGGTGTCATTTCGGCGCAACGCCCACAAGTGTTTAACCGGTAGCGGGAGTAATTCATGGCAGATCGAGAATTCGGTATCGAAACCCTTTGTTTGCACGCGGGGCAAATTCCCGACCCGATTACCGGTGCGCGTGCGGTGCCTATATACCAGACCACGTCTTACGTCTTCGATGACGCGGAGCACGCGGCCAGCCTGTTCAATTTGCAAACCTTCGGCAACACCTATGTGCGCCTGACTAATCCGACCACCGCGGTATTCGAAGAGCGTATGGCGTCGCTGGAAAACGGCCGCGCCGCACTCGGTGTCAGCTCTGGAATGGCCGCACAGATGACCGCCATCCTGACGCTGATGCAGCAGGGTGACGAACTGGTGTCGGCAAAAACCCTTTACGGCGGCACCTTTTCGCAGTTCGATGTAACCTTCCGCAAGATGGGAATCGATACCACTTTCGTCGATTCGGACGACCCTGATAATTTCCGCAAGGCGATTACCTCGAAAACGAAGGCGCTGTATGCCGAAACCATCGGCAACCCGACCAATAACGTTATCGACATCGAAGCGATTGCGGCGATCGCGCATGATGCCGGCATTCCGCTGATTGTCGATAGTACTTTCGCAACCCCTTATTTATGCAAGCCGATCGATCATGGCGCCGATATCGTGGTGCACTCGGCGACCAAGTTTATCGGTGGTCATGGCACCAGCATGGGCGGAGTCATGATCGAATCGGGAAAATTCGACTGGGATAACGGTAATTTCCCGGGCATGGTTGAACCCTCGGACGGGTATCACGGTATCCGCTTTTATGAAACCTTCGGCGATTTCGGTTTCACCATGAAGGCGCGCTGCGAAACCCTGCGTACGCTGGGGCAGGCGATGAGCCCCTTCAATGCGTTCATGATGCTGCAGGGAATTGAAACCCTGCCAGTGCGCATGGACCGCCATTGCGCCAATGCGATGGGCGCGGCGCAGTTTCTGCAGAACCACCCGGCGGTGAGCTGGGTCAATTATGCTGGACTCGAAGACAATCCTTACCGGGAACTGGTCAGGAAGTACCTGCCCAAGGGCGCCAGTTCAATTTTTACCTTTGGCGTCAAGGGTGGTAGTGCGGCAGGCGAAAAGTTTATCAATAATGCCCAGTTCATGAGCCACCTCGCCAATGTCGGCGACGCGCGCACACTGATTATCCACCCGGCGTCGACGACGCACCGCCAGCTTAGCGAAGAACAGCAGATCGCCGCCGGGATAACCCCGGACATGGTGCGTCTTTCGGTTGGACTCGAAACCCTCGACGATATCCTCTGGGATCTCGACCAGGCGCTCGACAAGTCCCAGTCCTGATCTTTTCGGTTTAGGCTATCCCGGGCCAAAGCCCCTGGGGTCAGACCTTCAGCTCTGACCCCCTCGAAGCAAGCTGCGGTCATTCTCCATCGAAGCCACCCCTTACACCCATCCCCTGTTTTGTCATCCCCGCCCCCTCTTAAGTCATCCCCGCCCCCTCTTAAGTCATCCCCGCCCCCTCTTAAGTCATCCCCGCGCAAGCGGGGATCTCGAAATAGTGCTGGGTTCCGAGATTCCCGCTTGCGCGGGAAAGACAAAGTTTAGAGTCATTCCCGGCTTCCGAAGTCATCCCCGACTCCTCTTAAGTCATCCCCGCCTCCTTTAAGTCATCCCCGACTCCTCTTAAGTCATCCCCGCCTCCTTTTAAGTCATCCCCGCGCAAGCGGGGATCTTGCAATGGCGCCATGCACCAGAGATTCACGCTTGCGCGCGATTGCCTACTTACTTAAGATGAATCGGAAATCAGACAGGAGACGATGATGCCCTGGTGGGGATGGATAATATTTGGCGCCTTGCTGCTCGGTTCCGAGCTACTCATAGTCGATGCCGGCTTTTACCTGGTGTTTATCGGCATTGCCGCTGCTATCACCGGACTGGTCGAACTCGGTGGTGTGGGCCTCGAGCCCTGGGTGCAATGGATCCTGTTTTCGGTCATCTCGCTGGTCCTGATGATGCTGTTCCGCAAGCAACTCTACGCCAAATTGCGCGGTTCCGGGATTGGTTACGAAACCGGGCCCACAGGCGAAGTGGTCACGCTTGAGCAGGACTTGCCGGTTGGCG